>NZ_CP100460.1 GCF_024228315.1 Halomarina pelagica | reverse complement strand
CCCGCGTTTCTCTCGGATTGGCTTACATAACTACCAGCAAGAGTCGCCGGTATCGTGGGGTCACACTGTGTGATTACTCGAAAATCGCTATACTGCGCGGGTGTGGGTGTGGGTTCACGTACACAGAGTAGATTCGTTATCTGGGTGGGTGGGGCTACATCGCCCGCTCGCCCCCTCCTCGATCGAGGACGGATCGGGCGGACTCGACCACCCCACGACGGCCGGCCGTCAGTCCCACCGTCGAGCCGAGGCGCGACGCCGAGACCACCCCCCTCCCTCCCACCGACAGGTCGCCGACGGCCCCTCACTTCCACATAGTAATCGGCGGGATTCCCGCTTTCACAAACTGTCACCAAACTTTTTTTCAGTAGCACTGACCGTCAGTCAGCGTTTACTTTCACCTCACGCATCAGGTATATGCCTCGGAGGGTGTAACAGATGTGTGGTGGTCGCACCACAGATGAAAACCAGACGACGACAGCCGGATTCGCCACCGGGTACGGTGGTTTTTAAACTTGCCCCCTCCCGGACCGCCACCGCCGCCGCACGTGGAAGGGCGAATCCCACCGACGATAGCCGGCCGACTGACCCTCGCTCTCGACGACGGCCGGAGGGACGGCGTGGCGCGTGACCAACGACTCACGCTCTACGTCGGGAAGGGCGAGAAGGGCCAGATCGAAGAGGAGGCCGACGAGCGCGACCTCTCGGTGTCGGAGTACCTCTACCGCCTCGTCCAGAAGCAACGCCAGAGCGAGGCCGCAGAGCGCCTCATCGAGGAGAGCGAGGCGGAGCGGCACATCGAGCAGCTGCTCGCCGACGGCCGTGACGAACTCGTCGCGGTGGCCGACGACGTCCGCGATCTCTCCGCCCGGGGGAACGTGTACGCAATCGCCCTGTGGGAGCTTCTGAAGCAGGAGCATCCCGACACGGAGCGCCGAGAGGCACTCTCGACGGCGGCGCGGCGGCTTCGCATCCCCGTCGAGGAGCACCCTGACCTCCACCCTGCGGACGTGGACACTGGCGACGAGGGTGAGGGCCACGATCCCGACGCGGTCGAGGGCGAAGGGACGGGCTTCGGCGCGCTCCGCGAGACCGATTCAGGCGGTCAGGGGGGAGGTGACGGGTCGTGACGACGTTCTTTCAGACGTCGCATCGCCACGCGGGCTGTGGCGATCTCCTCGCCTACATTGAGCGCGACGCCCGTGATGACCTCCGGAACCACCGGGGCGAACCCCTGACCGACCAGGAGCGCGCGGCGATGCTCGCACACTCAGAGCGCCACGAGTTCACGCGGGATTTCATTATCTCGCCGGAAAACGGTGACCGGCTCTCCGATCGCGAGCTCTCGCTCCGGACGCGTCAGACCATGCGTGAGTTCCTCGCCGACCGGCCGAACACGGTGTATGCGTACGGGATCCACCGCGATACGGAGCACCCGCACGTGCACGTCGCGATCGCCGGGTCGCAGAACTCGCTCTACATGGACCTGAACGATATTCGCGAGACGCGTGCTCGCGCGGATGAGCACTTCGTCGAGCGGGGGCGTGAGCACACCCTCCGGCGAGACGTCGCTCGTCACCGGCCAGAGCGTACGACCCGAGCACCAGAACAGCAGCAACACCAGCAAGCAGTGACACACGACATGAATACGAGTGACCCCGACCGGGGGGCCGACGCGCTCGACGCGGCGCTCCTCCGGGCGGAACGACAGCAGCAGCAGGCCGAACAGACCACCGAGTACACGCGAGAGCAAGGCCGCGAGTCGGAGCACGACCGCGGGCGGGGGATCTGACGGAGATGATGGAACTCGTTGCAGACCTCGCCTCGACCGTGCTCACCGTCGCGGCACTCGGCTATCTCGGTGTGACCGTATCTGACTTTGGGTTGGGGACGCGACTCAAACCCCGGCTGCGCGAGCGCTGGTGGCGTCTCTCACAGCCCCAGCGCCGCGCCCTCCTGGGGGCGCTCCCCGTCGTCGTCTTCGCCGCGTGGGGCCTCGGAGCCGCCCTGTGGTGTCTCCTCATCGTCGGGCTCGTCCTCGGGTGGCGACGCCTCCGCGCGCTCGCACAGGACCGCCTCCGCCGGTGGTCGTTCGCTCGGGCGGCTCGCCAGGGGTTCGTCCTCCCGATGGCGGTCTCGAAGACGGGCGGGCGGACCGGTGACGTCCTCGACCGCCTCCGCCGCCTCCCGCTCGTCGGCGGGGTCGTCGGCCTCACGGCGGCGACGATCGAGCGGCCCACCAGTATGCTCGCACTCGGGACCACCGGCTCCGGCAAGACTGAGGTGGGCAAGACACTCGCCTGGCAGCTCACCGACGACCGCCTCCTCGGCGAGCCTGTCGTCGTCTTCGACTACAAAACTGACTACCAGGACTTTCTCCGCGAGGTCGTCGGCGAGGACGCCGTGATCCGCCTCTCCGCGTCGGGGTCCACCCACACGTGGAACGTGTTCGAGGAGATCGAGGACGACCGGGACTACCGCGAGCTGGCCCGGGCGCTCTTCCCCGCCGACGGCGACGGCAGTTCGCGGTTCTTCGAGCAGGCCGCGCGTGACGTCTTCCGGGCGACGTGCACGGCGCTCGACCGGGAGTACCGCGACGATCCCGACGTCACGCTGTCGAACGCGCTCCTCGCCCGGACCTTCCGCGAGTTCTCACGCGAGGACCTGTATGAGGCGCTCTCGGAGTACGGCGACATGGCGGCGGCGACGTCCGCGCTCGATCCCGACGGCTCCCGGCAGTCCGTCGGCGTGTTCGCTACGGTTCAGCAGCGCGTCGGCGAGGTGTTCGTCGGCGACTTCGCGGGCGAGGCTGGGGCTCACACCGACGACGCCGAGATCTCCATCCGCGAGTACATGGCGGATCCACAGGGACGCGTGCTCGTCCTTGATTTCCCGCAACGGCAGGGCCAGACCGTCGCGCCTGTCTTCCGGTTCCTGGTGGATCACGCGGCGATGCACGCGCTTGATGACGCCACTCGGGGGGCGTACTTCGTCCTCGACGAGGTGACGCGCATCCCCGGACTCCGCCGCCTCGACGACCTCGTGAACCTCGGCCGCGGCCAGCAGGTCCAGGTCCTCCTCACCCTCCAGTCGGTGAGCCAGCTCTTCGCGAACTACGGGAAGGAACGCGGGACGTCCATCCTCTCGGGGTTGGTGTCGCGCGTGATCCTGCGCCTCGGTGACGACGCCTCGATCGACTACGCCCGGGCCGCAGTCGGCACGGAGTTCAAGACCTACACCCGCCACGTCGAGAAAAGCGGCGGCGACTGGAACGTTACGACGCGCCGGGAGACCAAGGACGAGGAGGAGCACGCCTTCGCCCGCGGGGAGTTTACCCGGTGGGATCCCGGCGTCGGCCTGTTCGTCGGCCGCACCGGGTGGCGGTTCGGGTACTTCCCCATGTTGAACGAGTACCTCGCGGACGAGATCGACGAGGCGCACCGCTAGGCGAGTACTGAGCGCTACCGTCGCGTTCGCGTGCGTCCGGAGGCCGTCGGTTCCGGATCCGCCTCCGGCTCCGTGACGCGCGCCGCCTCCGACGACGACGAGGGCATCCCGGTCAGCCACCACTTCGCCCGGGTGACGAGCCCCGCCTGTGCCTTCCGTTCGGCGAGTGACTGCTCACGCTCGACCGCGCGGACTAACTCGTTCGAGGCGTCGATGCGCGAGTTCGCGGCGGCGAGTTGCCGGCGGAGGCGGTCGACTTCGGTGCGTAATCCCTCCACCTCCTGCTCGTGTTCGGGCGAGTCGTCCCGGGAGGCAAGCACCTCCCGAATGTATTCAGAGCGGGAGGCACCCGCCTTCGCCGCCTCCCGGTCGACCTCGGCGAGTGTTCGCTCCGGGAGGCGGACCGTAATCTGCTGCATGTCACGCGGGATGTGCGCGTGTCCGCTTAGGAGTACGTCAGACGCACGGCAGACGCGCCTCACGTGACCGGATCGATATATCGACATACGGTGTATCGCACGCGGGCGACGTCGCGCATCAGCCGCGCTTCCCCGCGCGGTCGAGGGCGTCCGCGAGGGCGCGCGCGGTCATCTCGACGGTCGGCATCGGCTCGCTCTTATCGTAGAGGGCGCGGAGGTGCGCCCGCCAGGCGCGATGTACCGCCGCATCGTAATCGTGGACGGGGATCCACTCATCACCGCTCGCGTCGGCCGAGTCGTCCGGTGCTGGTGCTGACTGCTCGTCTGATGGCGTCTCTCGTGACATACTGATGGTACCGCTAGGAAGCGCTCAGGGGCGGACCGGGGACGTCCTCGACCCCCGAGCGCCCGACCACAAACGTGAAAGACGGAGTGAAAGACGAATGCGGGTGCAGACGCCTCCCAATGTCAGATGACCAGCGGCCCCTCCATCCGAGGCCACTGTGCGCGGACTGTGCCATTTACCCCGAGCCGGCCGTCGACCTACGTTGATAAACGCCCGGCTCGCTTGGATCCAGCCCGCAGTGAGACACTCTCACGCGCACTACTTAAGTTTTCGGTATCGTCTGAATGTGTTATGCGGATATCGTCCGCGACGCGGGGGAGCGCGGGGGACGGCACGGCACTCTACGGGAGGGCACGGCACACGCTCGAGCACCCCGCTCCTGGCGGGTTAGCCCCCGGGGTTGACCCGGCGAACATACCCCGGCGACCGCCGAGAGACGTCCGCGAGTGCCTCCTCGGCCGCATCGCGGAGGGCCTGCGCTCGATCGCGGACGTCAGACCGCTCGCTCACGTCCATCTCCGACTGCTCGGCGACCCACGCCTCATCTACCGAGGCGAACGCCCGCGAGGCCGCCACCGCCCGCACCGCCGCCGCCTTGAGGTCGTCCGCCGCGGTCGGGGCGGCACGCACCGCGACGGTCGCCTCCGCATCCGCGATGAACATGACCGCCGTGACGTCGTCCAGCGCATCGCTCCCCGTCGGCTCAAGCCCGATCGCCCGGCGCACCTCCTCCGGGGTGACACCGCTATCGAAGGGCATCGGTTACGTCACCCGTCGATGTAGAGCGCGGCGTCCGGGTTGGTCGCCACCCAGTCCAACCGATCCTTGATCTTGTAGACCTCCTGGTCGTTCGACTCCTCGCGGTAGGACGACACACCGTTCTCGCCTTCTTTCGACGACTCGTAGCCGTAGAGGGAGGTGTCCACGAGGTAGGCGTCGTGCGCCCCGAGTGGCGTCGAGTTCGCTTCGAAGATATCGACGCCCGCGACGCTCCCGATGAAGCCGTTGGTAACGGCGCGGTCACCGACCGGGGTATCCCGCAGCTTGAACGTGTCGTCTTTGAGGATATCGGCGGCACCGAGCGCCTCGACGAGCAGGAGATCGGGATCGAACTCCTGCGAGCGGTGCTCCGCCCGCGCGTCCACCAGCTCGTCGAACGTGAGGACGCCGTCGGCGTTCCCGCCCGTCGCGGCGTTGTTCTGCGCGGCGACGACGTTGTACGCGATCTGGTCGAGGCGACGCGCCTCCTCGCGCATCATCTCGCTCATGGCGTCCATCCGGATCGGGAGGACGCCGTCGGCGACCGCCTCGTCCGAGATGGGGAACTCGAAGCCGTACTTGGTATAGACGGCCTCGACCTCGCCGTAGGACATCGACGCCCGGGGGTACTCCGACCCCTCGGGGATCTCGACCATATCGCCCTCGAAATCCTCCTCGCGGAGGGGGAACTTCATCGAGGGGCCGGCGTTCGAGCCGTCGTGGCTCCGGAAGGCCTGCCGGAACCCGTAGGTTGCTTCGGTCTGCGCCTCGGCCATAGCGCGGACGGACTCTACCGTAACGACGTCTGAGACTTTCGTAGTCATTGATTTTCAGGGGAAGAGAGGGCGATTAGGAGAGCTTGACAAGCGCGTAGCCGTCGGCATCGGCATCGGTGAGGGCGGCGAGGTCACCGGGACCGGCGGGGAGCGTCCCGCCGGCACCGTCACTCTCGCCGGTGAGCGCCCCGGCCGTCCCCGTCGACGGGACGAGCGCATCGCCCGCCGTGACGCCACTCGTCACCGCGACGCGGACGACCCCCTGGAGGTGGACCGCGACGCGATCGCCAACGCTCGCCCCGTCAGTGGCGAGCACGCCAATGAACCCGTTGCTCCCGGTCGTCTTGACGAGCGCTCCGCCCGAGATCGCCACCGCCTCGCCACCTACCGCTGCCTCGCCCAGTTCGTAGGGGACCGTCTGTCCAGCCGCGTACTTCTGTTCGCCTGCTTGAACGTCTGCCATTAGTTGTCACCTCGGAGGTCCGCAATCTCGGTCTCGATCTGCTCGACGTGGTCGGCCATGCCCGGCCGCCCGCGGAAGAGGTCGCGGCGCTGCTCTAGCGTCTCCAGACGCTCCTGCTCGGCCGCAGAGAGCGCCTCGATACCCGCCGTCCCATCGCCCTCAGAACCGGACGCATCGGGCGAGGGCGAGGGCGAGGACGTCCGTGGGGAGACCTGCGGCGTCACGTCCGCCTCCTCGGTCGCCTCGACCCGCTCGCGAAGCTCGCCGAGATCGAACTTCGCGGTCAGCGTCTCCGTATCGAACGGGGAGTGCTCGGAGAGCGCCTCGGCGTAGATCTCGCGCGCCGTCGCGTTCTCCTCGCGGAGCTGTTCGTTATCCTGTTCGAGCTGCTCAACGCGGGACTCCAGGGCCTCGATAGCCTCCGGCGTCCCATCAGTATCGTTCGTCATAGGTTCGTCAAGAATGCCGCCTGCACCCCCACCGAACGCCTGCGAGAGCGCCTCCTCGACCTCGACCGCCGCCTCGCTGGCGGTAGTCGATCCCGGTCCCGACCCCGACGCTGAGGCTGAGACACCCGCAAACTCCGGGTGCGGCCCGCTCTGGACGCCCGTCCCCGGAGCCGCCCCGTTCGGGACGATCCCGAGATCGCGCACGTCCAAGATCTCCGTCGCGACGCGCGCATCGCGCGCCTCGTCGTGGTCGCCGAGTACCCGATAGAGATACGGCGAGGCGTCGACGCGCCCCCGCTCGGCCTGCTTGGCGACGTCGGGATCGTCGACCGCCGCCTCGTAGGCGAGGCCGAGCCCCTCGATAAAGCGGACGTCCGTCACCTGCCCGACGATATCGGAGAGTCCGACCTCGTCGGGATGCCCGCGGACGACGTGCGCCTCACGGAGGGCCTCCGTCGCCGCCTCGACCACGTCCGCCGGCCAGTACGTCCGTTCGTGGCTCTGACCGTACGTGACGGCGTCTGCGGGGAGTGCGAGGCCGTGGATCGTCCACGGCCCCTGCTCGGTGTTGTCGGGGGCGGGCGTCGGCTGGCCGGCGGCGAGGATCGCCGGACCGCCGGCGATACGGCTCTCGGTCTGGTTCGTCATGGAGTGGGACGGTGAGGGTGGCGAGTGACGCCTCGCCGGGCGTGGTCTGTCGGTCCGTGCGCGGTCCGCGGACACGCGGTGTTAGCTTAGATTAGATGGCAGTAATCGAGGGAGGGAGTGGGGGGATTAGCCCCGGACAGGCGTGCGCGTCTCGACGAGCGACCACCGGCAGCGACACCGAGGGTGCTGGGGGATGATCCCCCGCGCCTCCTCGATCGACATGCGCGCGCCGTGGAGCGCCGCACAGTCCGGACACACGGCGGCGTCGCCCGCCGTCTGGTACTCCGCGTGCTGCTGGACCACCGAGACGTCGAACTCCGCAAAGCGAGTGAGCGTCGCGTCGGCGTGCGCGCGGACGGGCTCCGTGACGGCGGTGGTTGTCGCCCGCGTCTTACCTACCGCGGCGAGACGGTCGATCGCCACCGCGGCGAGCGCCTCGGCGGTCGTCGGGGAACGGAGCGCCTCGGACAGCTCCCGCTGGCTCTGCTGCTCGACCGCCCGCGCCACCCCCGCGAGTTCGCGCCGCGTCCGGGCGGCGTGCTCGGCGAGCGCCTCCCGATGGGGCTCACGGGCGAGGAGGGCCGCGTCGTCGCGCTCCTCGCGGGTGGGCGCGTCATACCCGGCCTGGCGGAGTTGCGCGTCGGCCTGCCGGATCGCCGCCCGGTAGGCCGACCGGAGGTAGGAGAGGACGCCCGCGCCAGTGACGACCGCGAGCGGCCCGGTCCGCTGCTGCTCGCGCAGCCACTCAACGTAGCGGTCGATCTGCGCATCGCGACGGGCCGACCGGAGCGGGGGGAGCGGCGTCGGCGTCGCGAGTGCCTCCGTCGCCGCCGTCTCGACGCCGAAGACGTCACGCTCACCGACGTCCTGGCGGACCTGTGCGATTATCGCGTCGTACTCCCCGCGGAGGCGCTCGGCGAACGTCTGCCGGACGGTCTTCGTCCGGGTCGGGTCGGCCCGGGAGGCGACGGAGGCGGACATGCTCAGTCGTCCGCCGGGGCGTCGCCCTGTGCCGGCGCGTCAGTCTCCTCGGCGCTGGCGCTGGCACTGGCTCCCTCACCCGCATCCGCACCTGCACCGTCGAGCGTGGGGAGATCGAGTGCGTCGACGTCGGCGAGGTCCGATGCGGCGGCGTCCTTCGGCAGCTGGAGGACGAGGTCGAGCAGCGTCTCCTGGTCGACGAGGACCGACGGATCGGCCGCCCCCGATAGCTTCTCGACCGCGTCGGCGTACTGCTGGAGGCGGTCCATCTCCTCGTCCGTGAGCGCGAGTACCGGCGAGGTCTCCTCCGCCGGCTCAAGCGCGAGGCGGACACCCGCCGGGTCGTACCCGTGCTGTTCGGCGACCGTCCGGAGCACGGGCGTCAGCGCCGCCGCGAGGCGCTGACGGAACTGCTCGACGCGCGTCTCGTGACGCGTCTCCTGCCCATCAACCACGAACTGATTGATGTTTTCTTCGAAGCCAACGGCGTACGTCGGCGCGGGCATCGCACTCAGGATGTAATTGACGTCGAATTCGAGGTTACCGAGGATATCGGCGACCTCGCCGGGGACGTTGGTTACGTCGATATCGCCGTCGAGGCCGATCTGGTCGCCCGGGCGGACGTCCTCGATCTCGTCCATCACGTCGTCGATCGCATCCTCGTCCCACTCGACGAGCGTATCGTCCACAACGGTCGGCTTGAACGCAAAGAACCACTGCCCGTAAGCCATGCTCTCGATCGCCTGCTCGTTATCCTGGAGCTTCTTGCGGACGCCCTCGACGCGCGGCGAGACCGGCTCGATCGCCGACAGCCCGAAGATATCGCCCACGTCGGGATCGTTAACGATCTTCGTCACATCGTCCGCAGTCAGGCGATTCTCGGTTTCGTCGCCTGAGTAGTGGCGCGTGTCATACTGGACGTAGGCGGCCGCCTCGCCGTCCTCGGTGAGCTTGACGTGCTCAAGGTCCGTGTCGTCCGGCTGGACGAGGAGGTCCATATCCGGGCGGGTATAGTACGTGATCGTCTCCGGGGCGATGAGTGCGAGCCCGCCGATCGTCTCCGGGTCAGTATCGAGCGGAGCGTGCTCGATCAGCGCGCTCCCCTTCGCTTTCGCCTGTTTGGGGACCTGGTGGAGGAGGTCGCCGAGGTCACGCCCCCGCTCGCCGTTCAAGACGGCGGCGGACGCACACCACTCCTCCAGAAACGCCTGCGTGTCGTTATCGTCAGCGGTAACGCGGTAGCCGTGCTCGACGACGTCGTCGGCGAATTGGTTGATCGGCGCGCGGAGCAGCGGCACCGAGCGATACTGCCGCCAGTAGCGCTCGATCTCCCCGCGCGGGGGCGGGGTGCGGTCGGCTACCCGGCGGCGGTGATACGCCCCCGAGCGGCGCGTCCCCGTCCGCGGGACGACAGCCCGCCCGCGGTCAACGAGGTCGCTCGCTGTCGCTAGTGCTTCTCGAATTTGCGTATTGAATCGTGACATCGTCAATGAGTGAATCAGTCGGCCTCGCTGGAGCGCGAGGAGCGCCGGACGGACCGCCGGGAGCGTTTCCGGGCGGTCGTGGACCGAGTGGCCCGCCGGATCGACCGCTGGCTCTCACGCCACGCGTGCGCCGCCAGCGCGAACGCGTCCACGCAGTCGTCGTGCTCGCCCTCCGGCGCGCTATACCGAACGTTACCGGCAGCGGTAACATCGTACTCGAACAGTTCGAGTTCGGAGACGAGGACGGGGAGATCGGGGATCGTCACCGCCTCCTGCTCGACGTGCGTCACGAGATTCTCGACCAGTTCGCGCTTCGTCTTCGGCGTGAAGGTGACCGGCTCGACGTCCAGGCCGCTCGCCTCCAGGTCCGCGACGATCTTGTTATCCCGCGTGGCGTCCACCGCCACCGGGCCCGGATACGCCTCGTGCGCGGTCTCAACCGCCTGCTGGATCTGCGGCCACGCGACGTCTCGCAGGCGCTCGTGGTGGACCGTGACGCCGTCAGCGTCGAGCACGTGGATCACCGTCCAATCCTGGTGACGAGCGAAGTCCACGCCCGTCGCGTACGGGCCGCTCCCCTCGACGTCGTCGAGCGCGTACTCGTCGACGATCCGCTCGCGAACGCGCTTGAACACGCCCCCCGCGTCGTCGATATACTCCGCGAGGTACTCTCGCCGAAACGCCCGCTCGGACGTTGACCCCCGCTCGGAATCGATCTCCGAATCGGGGATCGTGGGGTTATCGTACGAGGTGGCGTGCCACGAGGCATAGTCCGCGTGCTCCGGTGAGTCGGAGTCCCCCCGCTTATCGAGTCGGTAAAAGTAGTTGCGGGTGAGGGGTTTGCCGATGAGGAGGGCGCACCCCTGATTATCGAGGAGCATCGGCCGGAGGTCGCCCTCCCAGATCGACCCGGGCATGTACGGAGCCTCGTCGATCACGAGATGGTCGACGCCCGCCCCCTGGAGCGACTCCGGCTTATCGAACGTGCGGTACTCGATCGTCGTCCCGTTCGCGAGCGGGATCTCGTAGGGCTCTGAGCGTTTGGGCTCCCCGTCGATCCAGTGCTCGGGGAGGTTCTCAAGCGCCTTCAGGAAGCCGTAGCGATACGCCTGATCGTACGTCGGCCCGACCCACCAGCACGTCGCCTGCCGGTCGGCCCCCCAGGGCGAGCGCGCCGGCGCACGGGCGTACTCGATCTGATCGGCGACGGCGAGGATATTCTTCCCCGCTCGGCGGCCCGCCCGAACGATCCGAAAGCGCGCGTTGCTCTCGAAGACGTCGGCTTGCCACGGCGAGAGCGACCACTGGACGGGCGTCGAGCCCTCGGGCGGCTGGTTAGTCGTCGCCACCGTCCGACTCGGCGGGTGACGACGACTCGATCCGGATCACGGACGCGGGCGCGTCGATCGGGACCGCGTCCTCGTGGCGGTGCGTCACCTCCTCACTCTTCGTGTACCCGAACGACCGTTCGAGGATGAACTCGGGCTTGCGCTCCCAGGTGCGCGCCACGAGGCGATTTTCGCCCTCCGCGCGGGCGCGCTTGAACCCGTCAGCAAAGTCTGGGAATCTGTCAAGCCACTCGTACAACGTCTGCTTCGAAACGCCGGCCGAGCGGGCGCATCCCTCCTTGGTTTTCCCGATTTTCGCGGCTTTGAGGATCTCCTCCTCGCGCTCGGCGAGCAGTCGCGGCCACCCGTTACGATTGTGGTGGTGCGGGCAGGAGTCACGTGGGATCTCGCAGGGCGTCCCGTCCCGCGTTTCCTCTCCACATAGCTCCGGCTCGGTATCAGCCTCGTCGGCCGGCGCGGACTCGTCGCCCGCGATGTCGGTACCGAAATCAGTCGTCTCGAGCTGCTGCTCGCTATCAGGGTTCGTATTGCTCATGCGATAGGGAAGGGTACGTTTCGAGTGCTTCGACTCCAGTCGAAATTTCGACTGGAGTTATGCGGACGATGGAGACAACGGAAACAATGCGGACGCGGGGGTGGGGGGCGAGGAGGTACCAGACGGGGCGGGCAGGAGGGACGAACCGCTAAGACGCCCTGCTAGACAGGGGCTCGGGGAGAGACGGACTGCCTGGATGTACGACTACTCGTACTTGTACATTCACCCCTCCCCCCCGGTACGCTCCCGTTCGTCGGGGGGGACGGTCGGCCGCCCGCCGTCGGTCGCGACGGCCGCGGTCAGCCGCTCCATCTCCTCGTGGACCTCCTGCGTCACGGTGATCCGCGTCTCGGCCTCGTCCTCGGCCTCGTCCGTCGGCGGCTCCGGCTCAGCGGTGCTCTCACCCTCGTCCTCGCCCTCACGGTCGACGGCGTCGCTCTCGACCGGTCGCTCGTGATAGTAGGCGTCGATGCGGGGGAGCAGGCCGTCGGGGTCATCGCCGTTCGCATGCGCCGCCTGGAGCGTGTGCAGGTTCACCCGGAGGGTAAGGGTCCCGCCCTCCTGGTCGGCGATAAAGCCGGGCGTCGCCTCCGCGTCAGCGACGTAGTTCCGGACGCTCGACGCCGAGACCTCGCCGTCGAAGATGTCCGAGCGGATCGTCTCGGTCGTGAGCTTGCACTTCCCGTTCCGCGGGTAGGCGCGCTTGCCAGCGTCGAGCTGGAGGCGACGGACGCGCTCCCCGCGATCGAGGTGGCTGACCGGCAGGCGACACTCCCGGGGCGTCCCGGCGGGGACGAGTTCGGCGGCCATCTCGGCGGGGATCCACAGCCCCGGCTTGTTCGGGTGCGGTTCGGCCCCCTTGTACTCAGTCACCAGCACGCGGTACTGCTCGACTGTCGGCGCGGACGCACGGCCGGACGACCCCGCGACGGCATCGATCGCCTCGACGAGGTCGTCGTCGGTAAACTCCTCGCCGAGCTGCGTCGCAATCGCGATCGTCCGGCGCTCCTTGGTCGAGAGCCGCTCCGTCCGGTCCGCGTCGGCGACCTCCGCGAGGAGTGTCGGCACCTCATCGGGGATTCGGGCGAGTTTTCGCTCGACGCGGCCCCACCGGCCGCCGTCGCAGTACTCCTGGAGCGCACGCGCGAGGGTGATACCGAGCGTATCCTCGCCCTGCTTTGCGACCGCGCGGAAGTCCTCGCGGATCGTGGGGGAGACGCGCACCTGGACACGCGCCGTCTCCCCACCCCGGCTGAGGTCGGACTTTTTTTGTTTGTGTGCGTCTCCGGACGTCCGACCCACCGCGTCAAGGAGGTCGTCGATCATCGCCTCGGCCGTCACGCCAGGATCGAGGTCGAGGTACTCACGCATCGCCGCCTCCGTCTCACGGCCGAGTACGCCGTCCACGTCGTCGAATTCGTCGTAGACGTGCTCGCAGAACCGCTCCCAGACGGACGACGGGACACGCCAGTCCAGCCGGACGCGGTCAGACATGACGAACCACCCCGGGGGAGCCCTTCCTCCAGGCTGTAGGAAGCGTAGTAGCTCCACTACTACTACTTACTACATACTGGAGGAAGGGAGGGGAGGGGGGGGAGACCCCCCCTCCTCCTCCCCACCTAGCGGTGGGGAGGCTTAGACCCCGCCAGAGGGCGGTTTCACCGCCCTTGGGGGGTGCGTGCGCACCCCCCCACCACCCTCGCGCCGCAACACACAAACAAAAAAAGTTAGTCAGCCGGTCCGCCCCGGCGGTGGTGAGGCCCCCGTCCGTCCCGGCGGTCGGGGCGGCCGTCTCGTCCGTCCTCGCTCCGCTCGGACTCGTCTCGCGCTCCGTCACCCTCCCTGCGACCGGCAGGGAGGTCGTCCCGTCCCGTTCCCGTCCCCGTCCGTCCTCGCTCCGCTCGTCCTCGTCCGTGTTAGTCTCCGTCCGGTTCGTTCGTCCGCTGGTGTCGATCATTATCGTGTGTCCCGTGGGTTCGTTTCACACCCGCGCACACACCCAAGGAAAGTTACTTGGCCTATCAGGCCAATCTCCTAATGAGTGCGTACGTTTGGGTGCTATCCATTGCCAATACGCGTACTCCGGTGACACGGGTCAGGTGGGACTGTTCCCCGTGTCGGTGGCCGGTCGGAGGGGGCTGACCGCACAGCCCAGCCCCCTCAGTATGACCGGTCGCTTTCAATACTCCGTGAGAGTCACCTCCTTAGTTGAGATGCGTCCCACCGCCTCTAAAAGGTTCCTAGGATCAGTTCTAAGCGTCGACGCCAGCGACAGCGCCGTGGCTGTTCGAGCACCGCCACGGCGGGTCCGCGGCCCTGACCGGATCAGGGCCGCGCCCTGCACCGACGCGCGGTACCATGGACGGCTCCCCCGGGTCATCCGGGCAGGTCGCCGGGGGAGCGGGGGCATCGGTCGAGACGCCTCGGATCGGCCCTGACCGATCAAGACGCCCCGAGCCGGTGATAGCCCGAGGTACTGACTCCCAGGGTGGGGTAGTCGGCGTGCGATCCGACGGGCACAGCGCCACCGCACTGCCGTCCGTCGCGCTGACGTCTGCACCCGTGTTGTCGCCGGATTCGTATCCATTTATATTAGTCTTTGGGGGAGGAGAGTGTCCGCGGTCGTTACGCGCGGTCTGCGCGGCACTCGGGACAGAGCACCCGCCGGAGGGTCGCTCCGGGGACGCGCACCCGACGGACGTCTCGCTTGATCTGCCCGCAGCCGTCACACGCCTGCGGCATCCCGCCGCGGCGGTCGGTCACGTTACGTCCGGCCATTGTTCTCATTCGGACACTCTTCCGTGTGGAGGAGAGCGTTCCGGCCGCCGAGTGACGTCAGGAGTTCGCGCCCGCAGCCCTCACACCGGACGTAGCGCGCAGCGCCCTGTGCGGGGGCCTCGACGTGGTAGGTATAGCCGGGCATGGGAGGCTCCTGGTCAGTCTCGGGCTCGATCTCGGTCTCCGTCGCCTCGGGAGCCGGGGCGGTCTGGAGGCCGCCGTCGGTCGCGACTCGGGGCTCGGGGGTCGCCTCGACGCGCTCGCGCTCTTGCTCGTCGAGTGCTTTCACGAGGAGGGGATCCATCGCGTCGCGGTTAGCCCACGCGGGGACGTCCCGCGCGCCGGTCTCGAAGGCCACTCGCCGGATGTGCTTGCACCCGCCGGCAGGTTGGCGGTACTCGTAGTCCGGGCAGGTACACGCGCCCGTGCGCGTGTCGACGGTGTACTCGTCGCCGCCCTCGCCGTACACGAGGTAGAGGTCGGGGGCGTCCTCGACCACCAGCAGGTAGTCCGTGAGCGCACGTACGTCGCGCGCTGCGAGCTGATCGTCGGTACGCTCAAGAGGGGTCGTCTCGTCTGTTGTCATGCTGTTTCGACTCCAGAGACAGTCGGCCCGCGTGTTCCAGCACGCGGGCATTACTCACACTCCGATTCTGATGGCGAGTCACGCCCCGAGGGACCGGTCTGTCTCTACCTTACGGTACGTCCGCGTACGTTATAAAGGTTAGCATATAGGCTACCGTTCTCACAAGTGCTAATGTTTAAGTCGCCACAAGTGCTAACCTACTTGTAGAGATGGTGCAGAAACAAGCGACTGTGGGACGATACACGGCGATCATGACGGAGACGGACCGCGCGCGTATCTCAGGTGCGTCAGACGACCCCGACAAGAAGCGGTATGAGTCGGTCTCTCGCGTCCGTCAGCGGATTAAGGAGTTGCAGACCGACGGTGAGATCCTCGAAGCATACCACCCGAAACTGTTTGCGGAGCTGCGTGCCGCTGTCTGTGAGGATGGGGCTCGCGACGAGTAACCTGCCCTGACAACCACCGGAACAACTTTCAGCGCCGGGGTGTAAGCGTCGGGTGACACCCGCCCGTTTGTACTCGCACCAGGGTGTCAGCGTCCGTAAGGGCGCTAAAAAAAAGGATGAGCGGGCGATACCTTGACCGCGGGGGCGAGGATCCAAGTCACGCCCCGCGGTCACTGTCTTGGAGTAACCTGAACAGTCCCCACAGCGTCAGCAACAGCACGCCCGCGGCGTAATTGCCGTTGGCGATCGCCGTCACTGCGCCCGTGAGGACCACGGTCACTTCTCCGGGTGACATTTGCATGTACCCGTGCCGACCAGGTGGCCGGCATCCAGACAGTCCGGCCGGCAGGGTATAAGGACTGTCTATGAGTCCACCCCCTCACCGCACTGCCCCTATGCGCGTGCCTGGTCGACCGGCACCAGCTCGCCGCCGTCCGTCGTCGCGATGACTCCCCGCTCGAGCGCCCGCTCGATCGCCGCATCCACCTGTGCCGGCGAGTAGCGGTTTCGGTGGGTCAGGATTTGACAGACGCGGAACGGCTCGATCCGCGCCGGCTGTGGCCCGCCCGTGTTGTACTCGACGACCCGCGCCACCTTCGCGGCGAGGGTATCCCGGTCGGTCTCCCGCTCGCTGTGCATACCTCTGGTTCAGCCCCAACAACCACGACCGTTCCGCCCGTCGGATCACGAACCGGTTCGGGGAGTGGATCGACCCTCACAGCCGGCACAGCGAAGGACCAGCGGAGCGCGGGTCCCAGTCCGCGCGGAGCGGCCGGAAGCGGGGGCTTGCCCCCGACCCGGAAGCCTGAGCGTTCCCCCCGACCGGAGGGAGGGGGACGTCCGGCGGTGCGGTGGAGGATGGACTGGTTAGCGAGATATTTTCTCCAGTATATTGTTGATAACTAACCAGGTGCGCGGAGAACGTCAGGTGTCGCCGTGGGAGTAGAACTGCCCGCGCGTGACCCGTGTGCGTCCGATAGCACACTCACAGAGACCGACCACAGGTGGAAACCCCTTGCGTCACGAACCGCTGACGCATCACCCCCGCTTCCTACCTGGAAGCGGGACGTCCCCATCACGGAGGCGCCCGCTGACGTCGGCGGCGTCGCTCCACAGGAGTCATGGATGTCGTGCACAGGTGGGGAGCGAGGGATGGACGTGAGCACAACGTCCTCGCTCGCCACGCTATTCATTGAGATCGACGACTTAGTAGTACCGACTTCTTTCCACGAGAGGCGGTCCCGCACACTTCCACGCACT
>NZ_CP100459.1 GCF_024228315.1 Halomarina pelagica | reverse complement strand
GAACTGTTAGATCCGTCAAACCTCTACGATTTACATCGGCTATCCAAACTCTACGAACCGTACGTCCCGTACAAGACCGCCGCTACACAAGGTCTGCGGCCGCGTGAATCGGAATGCCCATCCGATCCCTCCGACCGACGAGGCGTTCGTCGATCTCGTTTCACTCGCCCGTCCGACCCCTCTCACGCGTCTCGTCTCATTCTGATCTCTCGTACTTTTCGTACCTCTCGTACTTTTCGTACCTCTCGTACCTCTCGTACCTCTCGTACCTCTCATGTATCTCTGACCTCTCGGACAGTTTGGGTACGCTGGACCGCCTCTTCTCCCTCCTCCATCTCTTCTCCCTCCTCCATCTCTTCTCCCTCCTCCATCTCTTCTCCCTCCCCCATCTCTTCTACCTCTCCCATCTCTTCCACCTCTCCTGCCTCTCCCGCCTCCCCCCCCCTCTCTATCTTGCCTCTCTCTAACGCCTCGTATAGTTTGTACCGTTCGTACCGTTCGTACTATATGTTCAGTTCGGACTCCAGAGTCGCATCGACGCCTCTCGGGCGTTCGACTACTCCAGTTCGTCCAGGTGGGCGTCGATCCGCTTCGTCCGCTCCTCGGCGTCGATGTGCTGGTACGCCTCCCTGGTCGTCGAGAGCGACTTGTGCCGTGCGAGGTCCTGCGCGTCGCCGCGGTCGCGCCGGTAGATCTCCTCGAGTATCCCGCGCCGTGCGCCGTGTAACCGGAGGTACTCGACGTCCTCGTCGGGCACGTCGATCCCCGCGGCGGCGGTCAACCGACGGAGGACCGACCGAGCCCCGTCCGTCGTGAGCGCCGGCGGTACGACGTCGTATTCCCTGAGCACGGCGTCGACGTCGTCGAATTCGTCGAGGATCGGGTCGGCATCGTCTCCGAGCGCCTCGCGGACGGCTCGGTACTTGCTCGGTCCGTGGTCCGTCGGGAAGACGGGCCACTCCCCCGACGGCGGTCGGTGAACCGCATGCCACCGTTCGAGTCCGTGCACCGCTTTTCGCGGGAGCAGCGCCGACTCGCGCCGTTGGTCTTTTCCGAGAACGCGCATCGTCCCGCCGTCGAGGTCGACGTCCCGCCAGCGGAGCCCCTGCCGACCGGGTCGATCGTCCTTGGGGTGACGGAGGATCTCGGCTCCGCGGACGGCGGCGTACGCGAGCACGCGGACGAGCGCCCGATCGCGGACCTCCGCGGTCGCACCGAGCCCCGCGTCGGCGGTTCGCACGGCTCGTTCGTCGACGAACCGGACCAGTCGACGGCGTTGGTCGCGCGACCAGAACTGCTGGTCGGTCCGGTCCGCCCCGGAGTCGTCGGGCAGTTCCTCGCGCGCCCGCTCGGTGAGCGCCGGATTGAGCGGTAACGTGCCGTCCCGAACGGCGTAGGAGAGACAGCCGGAGACGTAGGCGAAGTAGGTGTGCGCCGTCGAGGCGGCGATCCCGTCGTCGCCGCGGGTCCGTCGTGTCAGGTGCGTCGCGTACCGCCGCAGCACGCGCCCGCCGTCTTCCGTCAGATCGTCCACGGTGTACCCTCGCGCGTCCATCCACCGCCGCCAGCGCCGGAGTTCCGAGGCGGCGCTAGCGCGATAGGTACCGGTCGGGGTCCCGTCCGAGCGGGCACCGCGGCTCTTCGAGTCCAGGTAGCGCTCGATGAGCGTTCCGAGTTCGTCCTCGGAATTCGGGACTCTCCGCTCGGACGGCCCGCCGGAACGCGCTCGTTCGTCGGGAGGTGACATTCATCGTCGACCGACGGCTCGTCCCTACATAGTACACTCGGTTGTATCGGAGTACAACAAAGTGCTCGGTTTCATTCCGGAAACGGGAGCGAGAGCGCTCAGCAATTCGTTTCTACGGGATTTCCGACTTTATGTACTGTATAGCGCTATACCTATTTATCGACGCGTGGGCACCCACAGTTTCGGAGGATAGACCGTTTTTCGGCGTAGTTTCCGCGATAGCTGTGGCACAAATGGGCTCTACGGGTAAGGAATCGGTCGTACCTCTCGGTTCATGCTCGTTAGGTACGCAAAAGTAGTTCACAATTCGAGGTCTCGCACAGCGTCGTCACTCACCACAGGCAATCCGAATCGACAAAGAGCGTTAATCTGGCGGGATCAGTGCTGAGCAAACCAACTCGACACACTCGCCAGCCGTCAGAATCGGTGCGTAGTCCATCTCTCCACCGACACCCGCCTTCAGCAGGAAATCGGTGAGCCCTGCTCGACGTGGACAGTTGCTGACTCAGTAGCGATCTCCTGCCCATCTTCGTCCATCGTCTCAATAGCCTCTCGCTCGTCATTGTGGATGCGTTTTGGGATGAGATAGTTCACGTCGAGGTTCGAGAGCGTCTGATACACCGCTTTCGAGTCAAACTCCCTGTCGCACAGCACCATCTCGATGGGAACGTGCTCCTGTGCGCGTCGAACGAGTCGTCGCACTACGCGATGAATCCGATTCGGCGGATTGTGGTCCCATGAGGAACTCTCACGAACGGGTTCGATAGCGAGAATTAATGGAATATTCCAGCCGACAATTGAGAGTGTGGCAAATTTGAACGCTCTTCCATCGCCATCCTTTGTCCCGCTGACCATCGGCATTCCTTCCACATCACCAAACTAGCGAACAGTCGTGATGTCAATCGCTACGGTGACTGGACGACGAAACGAGGACTTCGATTGAATCACCGAGAGGAGTCGGTCTGTCGCCTGCTGAAATCCTGCGAGTAGACTCTCCGGGTCAAATTGTTTGACTGCCCGGAGGTGCGTGTCTCCGTGGGGACCGTACTCTTTGCCTCGACGGAATTTGAACCGAGCCGCGCCTTGCGGAGTGCCACAACCGACCATTCCAATGAACGTCTGAAGCTCAAAGAATCGCGTGTCTTCGTACGTCGCGTTGTGAGCTCTCCCAGAGTCGAACGGACCGAATCCATGCTTACGAGCGAGGCGCGTGGTTCGGTAAATCTCTTCCTCAGAGAACTCGCTAGTCGCTTAGTCTACAGTGATGGCCAACTCATTGCCGAACCCAAGAGCGAATAACGACCCCCGTGGATATTTGTCAAATTCTGTGCGTATCGATCGGGCGTATACACTTCCGCTAAGTGTAATTTCAAAATTTTATCGGTAATCCGAGTTATTATGATTCTTCCAGACTATAGTGGCTCCACCCATCCCAATCCTCCTGCAGCAGAGTATACAACGAGAAACCCAACCACAGCTGGCACCCACACGGTTGCTTCATCGGCCTGTTTGCCAATCCACTTATTGAGGCGCTCCAACCACGGTTCCACTTGCTCATGTACAAGCGATCGGATGACGAAAAGCACCAACGCAGGAACAATCATAATAAGTGCATATCCTGACAACAGGAGGATTCGTACCGACCAGCCAATGTCTGATGTCGTGAGCATCCCGATCGCCCCTAAGTACGGCAACATCATGGTCAGTTCCAGCACTCCAGCGAGTAATGCGAGTCCCGCGATACCGCGCGTTGATGACGACTGGTCAGCAACACGCGTTTGCCACCGGTCAGTCTTATCGGCTGAATCTGTTAGCCGTTGCCTCAGCCAGAAGTAACCGGACAGCACAACTAAACCGATCCCAATAGCCAGTTGGAGATAGAGTGTTGTGGTTCTGTCGAGGACACCAGTTAGGGCTTGTGCCAGCGAGGCAGCACCCATCATAAGTGCGATACCAATCACGAAGTAAAAACCCGCGATCGTCGTCAAGTACGTGAGCAGTCGACTGGTTGTGACTCGTTTCGGTTGTAAGAGCAACCAGATCGGAATGAACAGCGTGCCGAGGCTCGTGCTATCAATCAAGGCGAGCGCGAAGAGCGCAGTGATTAATGCTGCATCCATAGTTGCTCCTCCGAATAAGCACTTACTTCGGCTGAGTTCAGATCACCTGTTTCACTGCTCATATGTATGGATCGTTTGGTATGGGTAAAGATGTTCTCGAACAATAGAACACATTATACCAGTTTTATTATGAATTGATGGTGTGGTATGAGCCACAGAAACCCAGATGAGCGAAATCATGAAGAAATATTGAACAACGTCGTGAGGGTTTTATTTGACGGGATAGAACGATTACTATGGCCTCTTTATGTGATCTCGGGCTCTCAAGCTACGAAGAACGGGCGTATACGGCGCTGTTAACGCTTCGGGCTGCGACCGCCGAGGAAATATCAGAGGAAAGTGGGGTGCCAAAAGGGAGAATCTACGACGTAGTAAACGGTCTTGAGTCACGGGGACTCGTACGGGTGCAGCCGAACACGCGCCCCCGAATACACCGACCGATCAATCCGGAAATCGCGGTGACGCGACTCCTTGAAGAACGAAAAGAGGAGCTGACGGTCGAACGAGCAAGGTACGAAAGTATCGCTGCGGAGGTCACTTCGCAGCTGGGATCGAAGAAACCGATCGATGGTCGATTCTGGACGGCGATGGGTGAGCCGGGCGAAATATTTCGTATGTTGACCGAACGGGTGGGAAAAGCCACCGACGAATGGAAGCTGACCGGAACGACTGTTGCCGGTGGGTTGTTCGGTCTCGACCAGGTACACGAGGAAAATGTGGGCCAATTCGTTGATGCGCTGGATCAAGGTATAACTGTCAAAGTCCTCTTGACTCGGCAGCTCCTCCGCGAACTGCCGACATCACTTGAAGACGTGGCAGTACGTGAGATTACTGACCATAAGGGATTCGAACTGCGGATTACGGACGGGGTGTACAACAGTATTGATCTGATCGACCAAACCGACCTCTGCGTGTACGTGGCCGATCCGTTTGATCCTCATTCGATCCTCGGGGTGACCCAGATCGACGATCAAGAGTTCGTCCGAACTGTCGATACATCGTTCGAATCCTACTGGGAGCAAGCAACGCCCATCACTTCGATTGAAGACTCTGGGAACTCGTGACCTCACGGTCTCACGTGACTACGATTCAGTTTCAAAAATGAATGTGGAGAAATAAAGGCACGCATCAAATCCATCCTCCGAGATTGTGGGGCACCCACGAACTCGGAGTTCGGCCGGGTGACGTGGCCTTCTTTTCGTAGTTCGTCGCACGGATGGGCCACGTCTGCTGATCCTCCACTCGAATAATCCCCCGTATCCCGCCGACAGGCGCATCAGATCTCCGTCCTCCGAAGCGCTGAGCGTCGTGTCCCGGACGAGTCACTCGTAGCAGGAGGTCTCAGCGATAGCTCGGGGGCGTCTCGTCGACAGAGCGGGTTCAGGGGATTCGGCGGCCGGATCCGAGTTCGTCGAACCGTTCCTCGGTGCGGTCGCAGCGATCGAACGAGTCGATGGCGGATCGCCGCTTCGGCACCGCAACCACTATATTAGCAGAGGCTAATATTAGTAGTCGCTAAGATGGAGTCTCAGACGACGGCCACGAAGGACACGGATGACGCGGACGACATGGATGACACGGAGGACACGGAGGACACGGAGGACACGAAGGACACGGAAGACGCGGAAGACAGCGCCGGGTGTTGTGCGTCACCGGTCGCGGCCGAGGAGGCGGACGTCGCGACCGACGTACAGTTGCTCTCGGCGATGGGTAACGACACTCGGTACGAAGCCCTTCGACTCATCGCCGGGTCGAAGGAGGGCGTCTGCGTCTGTCAGCTCCAGCCCAGCCTCGGCGTGAGTCAGGGGGCAGTCAGTCAGGCGCTGTCGCGGTTGCACAGCGCCGGGCTCGTGACGCGACGCAAGGATGGTCGCTGGCGCTACTACAGCGCCACCCCCGCCGCAGAACGACTGCTCCGGACGCTCGACGACATCCGAGGTGAGACCGATGATTGAGGATCGGCCCACAGCCGCTCGAACCGCCGACGAACAGCGTCGCATCGTCCGCGAGCGGTACGCCGAGATCGCTACCGATGCGGACGGGAGCGACTGCTGTGAGAGCGACTGCTGTGCGTCGTCCAACCTGGACGCGCGAACCCGCGAGTTGGGCTACGACGACGCCGACCTCGATTCGGTCACCGAAGGAGCGAACCTGGGACTGGGGTGCGGAAATCCGACGGCGATCGCCGGATTAGCGGACGGGGAGACCGTGCTCGACCTCGGCTCCGGCGCTGGCTTCGATTGCTTTCTCGCGGCGCGGGCGGTCGGTCCGACCGGGCTCGTCGTGGGCGTCGACATGACCCCTGAGATGGTCGAGAAGGCCCGGGAGAACGCGATTCGTAACGAGGTCGATCACGTCGAGTTCCGCCTCGGCGAGATCGAGCACCTCCCCATGGCGGACGGGACGGTCGACGCGATCATCTCGAACTGCGTCGTCAACCTCTCTCCGGACAAACAACGGGTGTTCGAGGAAGCGTTCCGCGTGCTGCGTCCCGGGGGTCGACTGGCGATATCGGACGTCGTTCGGACCGCTCCCTTCCCGGACGAGGTCCGCGACGATCCCGAGGCACTGGCGGCCTGCGTCTCGGGTGCGGCGACGATCGACGAACTCGAACGGTGGCTCGACGCGGTGGGCTTCGACGCGATCTCGATCACGCCGAAGGACGACAGTCAGTCGTTCATTCGGACGTGGGACGAGACGCGCGACCTGAGCGAATACCTCGTCTCGTCGGTCATCGAAGCACGAAAGCCGTAGCGAGATCGGACCGCTCGACTCCACGCGCAACCGCTGATTATTCCGTCTCGAACACCTCGACCGGGGGGATCCGTCATCCGACAGCCGTGTCGATGGGTGTCCTCCGGTCGGTCTGGACCACGCGGCTCCCGTTCCTCGTCCTCCACAACGGCGATCGGTCCGATAGTTGCACTGATTCGTCTGCTCTCTCACGGCTAAAGCCGTGGGCTTCCTCCTTGCATCTCTGTGACCGTACCGGGTACCGTGCCGGCTCGCCTTTCGGGGTCGGAGCGACCCACAGAGCACAGGGGATTACTGCCTGCGCACCCTACGGTCGGTGATGAGTCAATCCGATACGGAGCGGGCGACGTTCGCAGGCGGCTGTTTCTGGTGCGTCGAGGCTCCGCTCGAGCGACTCGCCGGCGTACGCTCGGTGACGTCCGGCTACGCGGGCGGCGAGACGGAGGACCCGACCTACGAGGAGGTCTGTTCCGGGACGACCGGCCACGCCGAGGTCGTCCAGGTCGAGTACGATCCGAGCGCGGTGGGGTACGACGAACTGCTGGAGGTCTTCTTCACGGTCCACGACCCGACGCAGCTCGATCGCCAGGGGCCTGACGTCGGCACGCAGTACCGTTCGGCGATCTTCTATCACGACGAGGAGCAGCGCGAAATCGCCGAGGCGTTCGTCGAGGAACTCGAGGCCGCGGGGATCTACGACGACCCCATCGTGACGGAGATCGAACCGCTCGAGGCGTTCTACGAGGCGGAGGAGTACCACCAGGACTACTACGCCAAGAACCCGAACGACGCGTACTGCACCTTCCACGCCGAACCGAAGATCAAGAAGGTGCGAGAGAAGTTCGCCACGAAGGTCCGGGAGTAGGCGTTCGCGGTTTCCGAACGCCGGTCGCTCCGTCCGACGCAATGGCTGAGACGTCTGACGATCGAACGGCTTCGTCGGCCACTCGCACCCGAAGGGACTTAGGTACGTAGGTACGTATCGACTACTACCATGGGGACGATCAAGTTCGACGTGCCGGACGAGGTCGAAGCGCGGTTCAGGCAGTGGGCGATGAAACGGTTCGGCCACAAGCGGGGCGCTATCGGGAAGGCGGGAGAGGAAGCGGTGTCCGTGTGGGTGGCGGACCAGGACGTCGACCTCGACATGAGACCGACGCAGAACCCGATCAAGAACAAGCGCGGGGCACTCGGTCACGTGGACCGGTCGAGTACGGACCTCAAACACGGCGTGGGTGACGCGCTTCTCGATCGGCACCGCGAGCGCCGGGACGAGCGGGAATGATACTCGATCAGGGGATCTTCCTCGAGTACTACCTCGACGACGAGTACGCGGACGAGTGCGAAGCGATACTCGACGACCTCGACGATGGAGCGGTAGACGGGTACCTCACCGACTTTCATCTCCACGGCGTCTGCGCTATCTTCAACACCTACTTCGGGGACGACGCGCCGGACGAGATACAGGACTTCGTCTACTCGATAGCGGTGGCGGATGGACTCACGCTCTACCGACTCACCCTCGGTGATAAGATCGCGATCTGTGATCTCCAGCGCGACACCGAACTCGACTTCGACGACGCAACGCTCGTACACGTTGCCGACGTCCTCGATCGGGACACGATCGTATCTCTGGACAGACATCTCCTGCACGAGGGCGAGTTCGAGTACGAACGGCTTCACCCGAGGGACTACTGACGTCCGATTCCGGTCACGAGCGTCGCTGCTCGCCGTGACTGCGCCGTCTGTATGTCGCCCTCGGTGGCGAAGCCCTCGACGTTCCGCGGCGAGTCAGCGGCGGACTGGCGGAGCCCCCGATGAACGGGCCCCGCTACGTTCTCTCGCTACCCTCGGGGTGCTCGTAGTACACCCCTCGGGTCCGGTTAACCGTTCGGATGACACAAAGGCAATAAGACCGGGAAAGTGATATGTCTCCGTGCACAGACGAACGTTTCTCGCCACCCTCGGGGCCGGCAGTGCGGTTGGAACCGCCGGATGTGGAACGGTTCGCTCCGATACGACGCTCTCCAATCCGACCGTCCACGCGGAACCGGCGGGAGGCGCGGTCTGATCTTCTCGTCGAACGGCGAGGAGGTCGGCAAACTGGGCGTCACGGGGGGCGTATCGACCGGCCTGATCGACCTCCGGACCGAGATCTGGCACCGATCGGGAACCGACGTGGAGTCGATTCGACTCCGGGTGTGGATGCCGTCGACGGAGACGGGGGCGGGTGCGGGGACGGGGACGGAGACCGGGATGGAGACGGCATCCCCCGCGCAGGTCGCCGTCAGACGCCGGTGGAGGGCGACGGATCACCGCCGCCTTCCGTCTCGCTCTACTCCCCTCTTCGCGGTTCCGGGACGGTGATCGAGGTGGACGACCTGGACGACCTCGCGGACGAGACGATCAGCACGCTCGACCTCCTCGTCAGGCCGAGATCGGAGACAGCCACGACGCTCGTGGTCGACGGCACGATCGAACTCGCGAGCGACGACTGGTTCGGCGGTGGCTACACGCTCGACGGTCGACTCAGATTGGAGTTTCCGGAGTTGCGAAAGCAGTGACGGTTCTCTTTTCACCTCTGTTTTAAATACTGTGCGAACCGCCGAGTCTCTCCGTTCGTTCAGTACGACGTGGATTCGTCCTCACGGGGATCGGGGTAACTCGGAGGACACCCACCCGTCGTTTCCGCTGTTCTCGAGAGCCGATGCGGTGGGGCGGGCTGGGAACGTCGTTTCAGCGACGCTGATTTTTCGTGGGTACAGACTGTTATCTGCACTCGTTTCAATGACATCTCTCGTCGGCTCCCTCCCCCCTCATTTAGACCACCTATGCTGACAACCTGTACCGGGACGAACCCCCCCCTCCTCATTTAGATCATTCTCCTTTTCATTGAGAGAAAACTATGTATGGGGAAATTTTTTCCGTCAAAGAAAGATTCATTAGTGGCGTAATTACTATGTCTGGAGAACTCCCACTACCGGAGTGGTCTAAATGAGGGGGGTGAGGGTTAGTTGAAGAGGTTGAGGAGGACCACGATCTTCTAATTCATCCTACGATAATTTATCCTGAGACCCAATATGTACGTCAGTTTGTGTTCTGAATCTACCTCTCATGTAAATAAGCACACATCGTGGAATCGGGTTCTTCACCCCGTCTAAATGTAGTTAGTGGTCTAAGCGGGGTTCGATCGAAGATCAATGCTTATGTATGTCTGTCTTTGATATTATGAATATCATGGATAGTGATGTTAACAAAGGTCCTTCAGCGCAATCGGAGTCTGCCGTTCAAGCTAACGTAACGAATCCAGCAAACGATCCGTTATTCCCTCCACCAGATGAGCCCAGTTCTGAATGTAGAATCTTTGCCAACAAAGATCTTCTACGGATCGGTCACGTGCCCGATGAGGATCGTATCGTTGGCCGTGATACCGAAATACAGCGGATCGCGAACGAGATTGGGGTCGTTACCAAGAACGAAGCGCCGAACAATATTGGCATCTATGGTAAGACAGGGACTGGAAAGTCGCTCGTCGCTCGGCACGTTACTCAACGTGCACAGATCACTGCGATCCACCGCGGAATAGATGTCGCGACGGTGTACGTTGACTGTTCGTCGGCGACCACGGAGACGAAAGCGGCGAAGACGATCGCTCGTTCACTCAACCAAGAACACGATCTCGGTCTCGAGATACCGCGTCGGGGTATCGGAGCAGACGACTATTACGCTTATCTCTGGGAAGATATTCTCTCAAATTTCGACCACGCTATTATCATTCTAGATGAGGTCGACGGTCTTCGTGAAGTCAGTGCCGAGGGGGAAGCCGAAGGCGTGCTCAACAAACTCTCACGGGCGGAAGAGAACCGGTTTACCGACTGCAACCTGGGTATCGTTACGATCAGTAACAAAGTTCGCTTCAAAGAACGATTGAGTGAACGCGTAGACAGTAGCTTCCATCAGGTCGACTTCGTGTTCAAACCGTACGATGCGGAACAGTTGCAACTCATCCTCAAAAACCGACGTGATGCCTTCCACGAGGGAGTTCTCGAAGCGGGAGTCATCGCAAAGTGTGCCGCGCTCAGTGCTCAGGAACACGGGGATGCCCGGAAAGCCATCGTCGTATTAAAAGCGGCCGGGGAAGCCGCAGAAAAAGCAGGTGACCAAGCCGTTACGGAAGTCCATCTTGAACACGTAGCAGACCACGCGGAAGTCGATCGAGTACGCGAACTGATGCGAGGGAACACGCCGCAGGCGAAGGCCGTCCTCTATGCGCTCGCAAGCTTACACCTCACCTCCGACGAGTCGGCGTTTTCGACGTCGCAGATATATGACCGGTATAAGAACGTCTGTGGGGTCGCTGACCTGAAAGAACTCACCTACAACGGCGTTTATCTGCTCCTTCGCGAGCAACGCTTCCTCGAAATAGTCGGCTCTCAGCTCACGGACGGAAAAAAGAAGAACGCGCGCGAACACTGGCTTCAAGTCGATCCCGATGTCGCCCTTCGAGCCGTCAGTGATGACCTTCCGAGCCTCGCTACGGCAGACGAACTCCGCGAGCGCGCAGCGTCGTAATCGTCCTGTTCGTGGGCATCCATCCTTCATACCGCCGGACGAAATATGTCTGGATTAGTGGTCTAAATGAGGGGCCCCGCGTCGGGATGCCTCCTCGTTCACGCCACGATAGTCACCGGATCGTTCGAAAATCCGTGATGACACTCGGTTCGCCGCTACTCGTTTCTCTACCGGGAGCAAACCCGTCCCAATCCCAACGATGCCTGTGTAACCGAGTCCTGAGAACAGCGGAAACGACGGGTGGGTGTCCTATATAAAATATCGGTAACAGCGGAAACATCGGAAAACACGGGTCGATACCGTGAATATCTGAAGTGGTGTCATTTCCTTCGAACGCCGCCGCCGAGCGCTCGGCCGTCGCGTTCGATCCCGATTCCAAGGCCGTCACAGGTGTGACACCCGCGACGGCGGTATGGGAACGACGGACGACGCCGAAGAGTACCGCTCCTCACTCCGTCATCGCGCCGAATTCTCGAACCCGCTCCAGCGGGTCCGAATCCTCCTTGAACAGCTCGTAGACGCGCTCGGCCCACTCGCGGGCGCGTTCGGCGTCGGTGTCGACGAACACCCGGAGCAGGCCTGTGTCCTCGTCGTAGCCGCCGATGCCGACCCGGTCGTCGAAGATGGCCAGTCCGTAGGGGAGCGCCTCGCGCGTGAAGAGCGTGAGCCGGCCCGTCTCGAGCACTCGCTCGGCCTGCTCGGGGTACGACGCGAGGAGTCCGTCGACGGCGCTCGGCAGGTAGACGATCTCCGTCTCCATCTCGCCGAAGAGTCGCTCGTAGAACGACTGCATCGTGAGCGGGGCCATCGCCGTCGTGTTGAACCCCCGGAGGGTGGTCGATTCCTCGACGAGCGAGACGAACCGCCGGACCGGCCTGTAGGGGTCCGCGGGATCGGCCGTCGTGACCGTCGCGTCCGCGAACGGTTCGATCACGAACTCCCGGTGGTGGTCACAGATGCTCGACAGCAGCGGCGCGAGGCGCTGGGCCGCCGCGACGTGCAACTCGAATCGCAGGATCTCCTCGGCGATGACCGCGCCCTGGCCCGTCAGGGCGAACTGCCCGTCTACCTTCGTCGCGAGGCCCTCCGTTTCGAGCCACCGGGTGAAGCGGTGGCTCGTCGCCCGCGAGACGCCGAGGCACTCCTCGATGTCCCGCCTGTCGAGCGGTCCGTCGAACAGCGCCTCCAGCAGCGGCCCGTGGCGGACGTACTCGCAGAGCCGTTCGGTGTCGATGCGCTCCTCGTCGTCCATCCGATCGCGGACGTCGAGTCGCGCCGCCTCCCGTCGTAGTTCGTCGATGACCGTGCGCCCCATGTGTCTTCTGGCGGACCGTTCGGTCGCCACCTCCAGGAGAGCTAGCAGGCGACGAACGAACATAACCGTATCTCAGGGCGTGAGACGGCTCTCGTCTGGCGGCCGGGGTCCCGGACGAGAACGCGCTCGCGCAGCGGAAAACATCTCTCGAAAATTAACTATAACGACTCGTCTCGCCTACAGTGGGGTATGTCAACACGAGACGACCGGGGCCGCGAGGCGAGCGATCCCGACCTCGCGGACGGATCGGCGGTCACTGATCCGTCCGCGACCGGATCGGCCGCTCCCGAGTCGAGCGCGGGCGTCCCCTGGCGCTCCCCGACGGTGCAGGTCGTGCTGGCGAGCACGCTGCTCGCGCCGCTCGGCGTCCCGCTCGTGAGTCCGGCGCTGCCGGTCGTCCGGGACGCGTTCGCGCTCGCCGACGCGGAGGCGAGCCTCCTCGTCAGCGCGTACTTCGCGGTCGGCATCGTCCTCTCGCCGTTCATCGGCGTCGTCGTGGACCGGGTCGGCCGACGGCGCGTGCTCGTCCCGTCGCTGGTCGTGTTCAGCGTCGCGGGCGGGGCCATCGCCGTCGCGCCGGACTTCGCGACGGTGCTCCTGATCCGCCTCGTCCAGGGGGTCGCTTCGGCGGGCATCTTCATCACGACGGTCACGATCATCGCCGACGCGTTCGACGGCGTCGGGCGCAACGCCGTCTTCGGCGCGAACAACGCGGCGCTGGCCGCCGGTGCGGCGGTGTTTCCCATCGTCGGCGGTGTCCTGGCGGCGATCTCCTGGAACGCCCCGTTCCTCGCGTACCTCGTCGGGTTACCCGTCGCCGTCGCGGCGTACGTCCTGCTCGACGAGCCGGAGTCGGAGCGCGAGACGCGGAGCCTCGCCTACCTGCGCGGAGCCGCCCGCGCGCTGGCCGGTCGCGACGCCCTGACGTACTACGGGGCGGCGTTCGTCACCGAGGCGCTGGCCCTCGGTGCGATCATCACCGCCCTGCCGTTCCTGCTGTCGGCGGAGTTCGCCCTCTCGCCGCTGCTCATCGGGCTGACGCTGACCGCCTCCGAGATCGCCGCGATCGTCGTCTCGATGGGAAACGGGCGACTGGCGCGCCGCTTCACGAACCAGCAACTCGTCGCCGCGGGGTACGCCTGCTACGGCGTCGGCCTCGCGGGCGCGTGGATCGCCCCCTCGCCGGCGGTCGTGGCGGCGGCCGTCTTCGTCTTCGGCGCGGGGCTGGGGCTGAGCGTGCCCGCCGTCGACGCGGCGGTGAGCCACCTCGTCCCGGGACGGTTCCGCGCGGGCGCACTGAGCATCCGCAACAGCACCACGTTCCTCGGTCGGGCGACGGGCCCCGTCTTCTTCGCCGGGGTCGCGGCCGCGACCGGGTACCGGCCCCTGCTCGGCGTCGCCGCCGTCGCCGCGCTGGCGCTCGCCGTCGTCACGCTCGCGGCGGTACGTCCGCTGTCGGAGGACGCCCCGGTACCGGACGCGGGCGGGGGATAGTATCGGGGTGAGCATCAGAACCGGTGGGTGGTGACGGCGATACCCACCACACGCGGCGCGGTATAACTCCGCACGCCGCGCCGCCCGCTTCGACATAAGCCGCTCATAACAATGCCCCGCGGACCGATCGGTAGCCACTGATGCACTGCGTGCGCGAGCACCGTCGGGTACCGCCTTCAGTCCCCGTCGTCTCCCGTCGTCGATGAGTCCCCCGTCGTTCCCCCGGAGGCGACCGTGGCCCCTGCTCCCGCCGTCGCGCCGGAGCGTCCAGTCCGTCGTGGACGGGTCGCGGGTCCCGTATCGCTTCTGTTCGAGCAGCAAGATCGCGCTCCGCAGCGCGCTGGTCGCGCTCGACTGCCCCGGGACGAACGTCCTCCTGCCGTCGTACCTCCCGCCGGGGGTCGTCGAACCGCTCCACGAACTCGACGTCGAGCCGCGTTTCTACCGCGTCGCGGACGACCTCTCCGCCGACGTGGCGGACGCCGAGGCGCGTCTCGACGACGAGACGTCGGCGATCGTGGTCGTCCACTACTTCGGGTTCCCCCAGCCCCGTCTGGACGAGATCGCGGCGCTCGCCGACCGCCACGACCTCGCGCTCATCGACAACAACTCCCACTCGACGCTCAGCCGCCGCGACGGTCGCCTCCTGGGGACGTTCGGCGACGTGGGGTTCACGAGCCTCCACAAGACGCTCCCCGTCCCGGACGGGGCGGTGCTGTACTTCAACAGTTCGCGGGTCGATCCGACCGAACGGTTGCCGCTAACCGGCGTTCGCGACCGCTACACGTGCGCCGACTACCGCTACTGCGCCGGGGCCGCCTTCTCCGCGACCGGGTCGGTCGGGGAGGCCGCCCTCGAGTTCGTGGATCACCTCTGTAACGGGGACGATACGCCGTACCTCCCGCCCTCCGACGATCCCGTGGGCGAGTACCAGCGATCGAAGGTCCGCATGTCGAAGCTCTCGTCGACGGCGCTGACGCGCATCGACCCCGTCGCGGTGACGGTGAACCGGCGCGCGGCGTTCGCCAGGTGGCACCACCACCTGGCGGGCGACGACCGGTTCGCCCCGCCCTTCGAGCACCTTCCGACCGGCGTCTGTCCGTGGTTCTATCCGGTCGTCGCCGACGACCCGGCGGCGCTCGTCGACTCGCTCGGGGGCGTGGCGAGCGCGTTCGCGTGGCCGACGCTCCCGTCGGGCGTCGAGGGGAACCCCGAGTATCGAGCCGAGAACGAACGCGCGCGGCGACTGGTGCTCCTCCCGGCCCATCAGGATATGACCCCTGCGGACGTCGATCGCCTCGCCGCGCGCGTCCGTTGATTCCCACCCACTACCACCACCATGTCGATGAACATCTCGAAGTCGAGTGTCAAGCTGTTCGGCGCACAGATCGCGACGAACGCCGTCTCGTTCGTCGCGATGGCGTTCTTCGCCCGCGAACTCGGCAGCGAGCAGATGGGGGTTTTCTTCCTGTTTCAGGCGGTGTCGAGCGTCCTCGTCACGGCCTCGGACATCGGAATCGTCACGGCGATGGAAAAGCGCATCAGCGGCGGCCAGGACGCCGGGAGCGTCGTCTCCTCGGCCGTGGCGCTCATGCTCGGGTTGGTCGCGTTCGTCGCCTTCGGGATCGTACTCTTTCGCGGGCCGCTCAACGACTACATCGGGGCGTCCCTCGCGCTGTGGTTGATCGCCGCCATCGCGCTGACGCAGGTGAAACGGGTGGTGATGGCGTGGCTCCGGGGCGACCTCCGCGTCGGCGATACCGCCGACATCCAGCTGTTGAGTTCGCTCATCCAGATGGGGACCTCGGTGGTGCTCATCCTGCTCGGCGTGGACGTGATGGCGCTCGTCCTCGGCGTCCTCGTCGGCTCGGCGCTCAGTTCGGCCTGGGCGCTCTTCCGCGAACGACCGCCCGTCGGCAAGCCGAACCCGAGGGACGCCGTCTCGCTGTTCAACTACGCGAAGTACAACTTCATCCCGAGCGTCGGCATCGAGGTGCACAACTGGATGGACGTGCTCGTCATCGGGCTGTTCCTCACGCAGTCGGCCGTGGGCGCGTACGAGATCGCCTGGCGCGTCGCGGGCGTGACGACGCTGCTCGCATCCGCCATCGGCATGTCGGTCCTCCCGCAGACGAGCGCGTGGGACGCCCGGTCGGAGACCGGCCGCATCGAGCGGCTCGTCTCGTCGAGCATCGTCCCGTCGCTGTTTCTCATCATCCCGTCGGTGTTCGGCGCGGTGCTGCTCTCCCGCGAGATCCTCGGCGTCGTCTTCGGCGAGGGATTCGCGGTCGCCTCGCTCGCGCTGATCGTGCTGGTCGCGGGAAAGATCCCGGAGGCGATCCAGCTCCTCGTCGGGAAATGCCTGCTCGGACTCGACAAGCCGAACCTCGTCGCGCGGGCCACCGTCGTCGCCCTCGTGCTCAACCTCGTCCTGAACGTCGCGCTCGTCACGCAGTTCGGACTCATCGGGGCGGCGTTCGCGACGACCCTCTCGTTCACCGCCGGGATGCTCCTCCGGGTGCGCTACCTCACCGAGTTCATCACCCTGCAGTTACCCTACTGGAAGCTCGCGTGGTGCGTCCTTGCGTCGCTGGTCATGTCGGTCGTCATCGTCGTCGTCCGGGCGCAGGTGCCGATCACGACCGTCCCCCGACTGCTGGCCGTCGTGGCCGTCGGCGCGGTCGTCTACGGCGCGGTCGTCATGCTCTACCCGCCGCTGCGGTCGCTGCTGCTCGGGTACGTCTCGAACCTCGTTCCCCGGCCCGCGGCGTGAGGCGTCGTCCTATGCGTGTCGAAGTAACTCACCGGTATCGATAAGGCAGTTACCAGGGAACTTCGGTCTTGACGAGGGGCGGACGAGTTTGATCCCAACGACGTCGTCTACCCACTACTATTCAATAAATCATCAAGATAGTCAGTTCGACGTGATGAATGCTGTAACGCATTTCGAGATTATACCTCGTATCGTCACTAATTTCCATTCAATCTTACAACCTTTACGTAATTGTAGGCTCAGTAAAATTTATTGTGTAGGGGTAACATCAAATAGAACGATGGTACGGAATACCAACCAGTCCAGAAGTCGACGATCGGTGTTGAAGGCCCTGGGAACGTGCGCCGCTGTTGGTACCATCCCTGTCGCGGGATCTGCACGTCCCGATAACACAGCTCAGTTCAAGGCGCTCTGGGAAGCCGGACTCGAGGTCCGTGAACACGCTGGGATTGATAAATGGAATCAGTGGCTCTCGAACCAGGGATTCACCACCCGACAGGTCCTGGCTCGAGACTACGTGACTCCAGGACAACCGAAACCCTCGAGTGATGGGTTCTCGACGCAGAACCTCGAGAAGAGTCACATCGATCGTGCTCTCACGGTTAGTAAGCATGACGGATACGAGGGAACGCACGTTGCGGACTTCTACTGGGACTGGGTCGTTCTCAGCTATAATCCCGGCGACGGTGAGCCGCCGAAAGACCCGGTTACTATCGGGTGGAACGACAACTTCTACGACCACGAGCAGAGCTACGTAAATGACTACGACTACAACACGTACGAATCAGATTCGGTCGAACTCTGGGAGAACCGACCAGAGGGGGCGACGTTCAAATACAAGGACGACCCGGTGAATTCGGACAAGACGTACACCGCGAACGTCGGAACGTACATGAATGCGGTCGGGAGCACGTCATCTCTCCGCGACGTAATATTTAATTACTACCATACCTGGGATCAAGTGGACATCACGGGCATCTCTTGGGGTTCGGGCGGTCCGGCCATCCAATTCGGAAACGAGAGAAAGCGATGGCTCCTCTCGACGGAAGTCGACGAGGGCGCTAATTACTACGACTAAGCTGAATTACACTTCTACGTCGACACCAGTTTCAAATATCCTCACAACAGGGGTGTGTCGTCGGGACCAATCTGCAGGGTCGAACGTGAACGCGCTGGTAAACCCGTCGACAGTAGCCACGATCGTGTACGTCTCTGCACCGACGTCTGGCCACTTCTCCGATACGATCTGACCGCTAGCGAGGCGGTATCGCTTTGAGAAGACCTCCCTGTCGTCTCCGATAATCGTGACGAGTACCTCCGCCGCCTCGTCACGGTCGTTTCGCACCTTGAACTCCTTGGGGACCGTACCGAAGATGGAACCGATGCAGCCTGCGAGGGAGACTGCTCCGACGAGCCCCGACCGGGTCAGTATTGCCCTCCTTCTCATATTCACATACACGATAGCAAATCGGTAAATATCTTCTTCTAACAATTTATCCGGCCTATCGTCGAACTGACTTCATTGCCCTCACCCATTTCGATCGAGCAGTCACTTCGGCGGCGCGTATCGGCGCGTACGATCGATCTTAGCGGTCCCTGCGATTGTATCTCTCGTCCCCACCGGAACCCTCTCACTGTCCTTGCGTCGCTAACGTCGGAAACGAGGGGGGTGTGGGTGGGGTGCGATGAGGTGAGATAGAAACGACCGTCAGCGCGGTCGTCACGCTCTGCCCACCGCTCCGGCCTTCTGTTCGGGTACGTTGCGAACCTCCTCTCCCTGCCTACGGTGTGACGTCGGACGAGGCGAATACAGTATATTCCGATAGAGTCACTCGATGAATCAAAATCAGGGCGGGTCGCTGTCGTCGAGACGCTATTTACGACGATCTCTGCCTGTCGGTGCTCTCGGATGTTCTCAAACGCTCTCACTGTCGATGGTGAGAGTGCTCTCTCCCAATCGTTCGTCCTCTGAAAGCGTGTCGTACACGAGTTCTGGGTCGTCCATCAGCCGATGGTCGATGTGGATGCCACCGCCTTTCCCATCGTTTTCTTTCTCTGATTCGAGGAGGCCGAGGAACGCCTGTTCCTTCAGGATATCACGGAAGCGACGCACGGATAACGGATCGAGGTCGATCTCTCGAGCGATGGCGAAATACTGGTCGTAGATCTCCGAGGTCGTGAACACGGATCGATCGTGCCGAAGTGAGAGCGCAGCGAGCGCCAGGAGTCCAGCCTTCGCTTGCATCGTCGCCGTCCGGGTCGTCTCCGTGAACCGGTCACGCTCGGCGAGCCGTCGAGCCTCCCGAACGTGTCGTTCGACGACCCGGTCTATCCCTTCCTTGTGCGCGAGTTTACCGGCGTGGCGGAGGATGTCGATCGCCTTGCGAGCGTCACCGTGTTCCTGCGCGGCGAACGCCGAACAGAGCGGGATGACGTCCTCGGAAAGCACCCCATCACGGAAGGCCTCACGCCGACGTTCGAGGATCTCGGTGAGCTGGTCGGCGTCATACGGCGGGAACGGTAGTTCCTTCGCGCGTAGCGAACTTACGGTCCGCTCGTCGAGGCGGCTGGGATACTGGAGCTTGTTCGACACGGCGATCACGCCGATTCGGGCGTTCGTATCGGCGTTTTCGCGCGCACGCGAGAGCCGCATCAGCGGATTGTGGGTGCTCAGCAGGTCAGCTTCGTCGAGGATAACGATCGCAACGTCGTACTGCTCGTCGAGCGCTTCCCAGAGGAGCTTCCAGTAGTTCGAGGCGCTCAGCCCCGTCAGGGGGACCGTCGAACCCGTCACGACGGGGTCGTTGAACGTTCGTGCGAGAGACGAAGCGACCTGTGTCTCGGTCGTATCCTGCGAGCAATCGATCCGTGTCGCACGAATTGTAACATCTTTCGGAGCGCTCTCCTGAATTCGTTGCGAGACCCAGCGAGAGACGAGCGACTTTCCGGTACCGGTCTTACCGTACACGATTACGTTCTCCGGGCTCGAGCAGAGGAGCGCGTCCTCCAGGTGCCCCGCGAGTGTGGTGATCTCCATATCTCGGCCGACGATCCGGCCGGGCTCGGGGACGTGGCTCGTCTCCAAGAGACGCCGATTGGCAAAGATCTCGTCCTGGACCGAGAAGAGCTTCTCTGGATCGAGTGGATCTCCGGCCATTCTTACACAGGTCTGTGAATATGAGTACATAAATCTACGGCCTTTGTTCGACCCAATTTCCGACGTAAAGGCCCACTAGATGCTTTTTTACGGCTAGATTCACGATCTTTCGATAAGTAACGATTCCCCTCGCTTCCGACGTTGTAGGCTCTAATGCGCCTGCCCCCTCCCCCCTCGTTTCCGACGTTGGTCGCATATTAATGGAATAGTGACTGACGCTGTAGCTGATGATACCTCCTCCTTTCCCGTCGTTTCCGGCCTCATGTTATCGACGGGTCAGTAGCGATGCGGGTAACGAAGCGGTGCCCCCTCCCCCCTCGTTTCCGACGTTAGGGTCCGGACGACAGACCTCCTTCGATGAGTTCCGTCACGTCGCGAACAGAGAATCCCCGGAGATGGACGGTAGATCCCTAGTGAGAGGCCGCCTCGGTTGCTTGGCGCTACACCGCTATCGAACGACCGCGATTCCCCACCGACTCGCAAGCGATCCTCCACTGATCCGCAAGCAATCCTCCACTGGCCCCGCAAACGATCCTTCCAACAACCGAACATAATCCTAGTAAGTTAAGTATATGCAATGCATACGTCACCGCAATGCGCTTCGCCAGACGAGGCGAAGACGAGGAGACTTCGCCGATATCTCTACTCCAGTAGAGACGCTACACTTCCGCTCTCGACTGTTCTCGCCGCGTTTCGTCACTCCTACGGTGGGTATCGAGGACTCTGTCGGTGTCGGCGACTTCCCTGCGATCACAACCTCCATTTCTACTGGAACCTCCTCGGTCCCCTCCTATAGCTAACGTCGGAAACAAGGGGTGTGTGGGTGGGGTAGAAATCGCTATCAGTGGGTCATGTGCAGTCGTCTACGGCGCGGTCGTCACGCTCTACCCGCCGCTGCGGTCGCTGCTGCTCGGGTACGTCTCGAACCTCGTTCCCCGGCCCGCGGCGTGACGTCCCGGCCCGCGGTGTGATGTGCCCCCGCTAGTCGACGCTTTCCCCTCGGATTCGCACCGCGGGAGGGGTTCGATTCGGCTTCGTGACTGTTTTCGTGGGGGGACCGTCTCAGTCGATGGATTTCGACGAGTCAGTATATATACCGGAACGTCTCACGTTATGCTTCTGATTAACGAAGTACGAACCGGGTCTACGTCGGGGTAGAATGCCAGGACTGTGCGGCGCGCTCGGTTCGACCGGGTGCGAGATCGACCACCTTCGGGACGGACTCCAGCGGTCCGACCGGGAACTCGCCTTCGACTACGACGAGGGCGACGTCCGGGTGTCCGTCGCCCGTCACGCGACCGCGGCGAGCGACCAGCCCGCTCGCGCGCCCGGGGACGCGTTCGTCTGGCTCTGGGGCGAGGTCCAGGGTCACGACGGGCCGAACGGGTACGTCCCCGCGACGCGCCACGAACGCGAGCGCCCCGCCGCCTACTGCGCGGACCTCTACGATCGCTTCGGAACGTCGTTCCTCGACGGGGCGAACGGCACCTTCGCCGGCGTCGTCTCGGACCCGGGTCGCGGCGTCGTCCACCTGTTCAGCGATCGGATGGGGTCGCACCCGCTCTACTACGCGCACGCGGGGGACGGGATCGCGTTCTCCTCGCACGTCCAGTCGCTCGCCGTCGCGGTTGACGCGGCGTTCGACGAGGAGACCCTCCCGGAGTACTTCACCACGGGACGGGTCTCCGGTACCCGGACGCCGTTCGTCGGCATCGAGGAGGTGCCGCCCTCGTCGGTGTTGACCGTCGACCTCGCGACGTGGGACGTGACGACCGAGCGCTACTGGACGCCCCGGTACCGGCCGGAAGACAGACCGTTCTCGGCGTTCGTCGACGAGTTCGTCGAGACGTTCGGGACGGTCATGGACGAGTACCTCGACGACGACCGTCGGTACGGCCTGCTGTTGAGCGGCGGGAGCGACTCGCGGCTGTTGCTCGCGGGGGCGGCCGACCGGGACGCAGTCGCGTACCACCTCTCCGACTGGCTGAGCGACGAGGCGAGCGTCGCGGAGCGCGCGGCACGGGCCGCGGGGTGCCCGTTCGTCTGGCTCAAGCGCGAGCGTGACCACCACCGGCGCTGCCTCGACGAGAACCCCCCGATGATGCCCTTCTACGGGCGCTTCGATCAGGCGCACACGGCGGGGTTCGACGACAGACTCGCCCGGGAGGTGGACGTCGTCCTCACGGGTCTCTACGCCGACGTGCTGTTCAAGGCCACGACCCTGCCGCAGCCGGCGGTCGACCTCGGGCCGCTCGGCTCGTTCACGCTTCCGATCGAGGAGTCGATCGACTCGGTCGAGGCGTACGTCGAGCGCTACGCCGAGCCGCTCCCGCCGTTTCTCGACGTCTCGACCACGATGGAGGAGGCGTTCGAGGCGAACGTCCGCGAGACGGATCGCGGCATCGAGCACCACGGCGTGGTCTACCCCTCGCTTCGCGAACTCGTCTCCCTGCGGGAGTTCTACCCGATGTCGAACGATCCGGACCTGTTCTACTTCGGGCTGACGCAGTCAGTGCCCCACTGGACGCCGTTCCTCGACAACCGGCTGATCGACCTCGCGTTGCGCTTCCCGATCAGGTACCAGCTCCGGCGCGACATCGTCAACGAGGCGATCGAGCGCCTCTCGCCCCCCCTCGCGGCCGTTCCGCACGCGAGCACCGGCGTGTCGCTCGATCGGTCGTTCGCCGCGCAGTACGTCGGCAAGTACCTCACCTCTATGCGGCGACGTCGCCGGAAGAACGAACCGGACGTTCCGTACTACTGCCACCGGCCGTGGGTCCACGGGCCGGAGCTGCTCCGCCACGATCGCTTCGCCATCGAGACGGTCCTCGAGCGGCGCGACCTGATCGAGGCGCTGCCGTTTCTCGACTGGGAGGGCGTCCTCGAGTGCTACCGTCGTCACGTCAACGGCGAGAACTTCTACTGGGAGCTGTTCATGCTCGTCGGCTTCCTCAGGATGCCCGGCGTCGAGCGCCTCGCCGGATCGGAACGACGGAACGACGGGGTCGACGGGATCGGCGGAACCGACGGAACCGGCGGACGTGACGGGGTCGACGGAGCCGATGGAGCCGGCGGGGAGGCCGCCGCGTCCGGCGTCGACGTGGACATCACCTTCGAGGACCTGGCATGAGCGACCGAAACCTCGAGACTCTCGTCGTCGGTATCGACGCGGCGTGTTCGGGCGTGCTCGATCCGCTGTTCGAGCGCGACCTCCTGCCGAACCTGCAGTCGCTCGTCGAGCGGGGGGTCAGCGGCCCGCTCGAATCGCAGGTGCCGCCGTGGACGCCGAGCGCGTGGCCGTCGCTGTTCACCGGGACGAATCCCGGCAAACACGGGGCGTACAGCTTCCTCCGGTACGAGGGCTACGACTGGGACGTCATCGACGCGACGGCGCTCCGCGAACCCGCGCTGTGGGACATCCTCGATCAGCACGGCCGGTCGAGCGTCGTCGTGAACGTGCCGGTGACCCACCCCCCGTCGGCGATCGACGGGGCGATCGTCCCCGGGTTCATCGCGCCGGAGTCCCCGGCCTGCCACCCCGAGGGGCTCCTGGAGGAACTGCGCGAGGCCATCGGCGGCTACCGCGTCTACTCGGAGGAGGAGTTCAACTCGCGGGCCGAGAAGGTCGCGAAACACGTCGAGTACCTGCGGCTCGTCCGGATGCGGGGGAAGGCGTTTCGCTACCTCTGTGAGCGGTTCGACCCCGACTTCGGGTTCCTCCAGTTCCAGCAGTCGGACACCGTCGTCCACGACCTCCCCGGCGACCTCGACGAACTGCAGGTGGTCTACCAGGCCATCGACGTGCAGATCGGTCGCGTCCTGGAGGAGTGCGATCCGGACACCGTGTTCGTCGTGAGCGACCACGGCATCGGTCCCTACGAGGGGATGGAGTTCCGCGTGAACGCCTTCCTGCGCGATCGGGGGTACCTGACGACGACGCGGTCCGGGCAGGGTCGGCCGTCGTGGGTGCCCATCTTCCACGACCAGCTCAGCGACGGGGGCGACGACGACGGCGGGTCGTCGGTCGCGACGCGGGCGCTCGATCGGGGGATGGCGCTCGCCGGTCGCGTCGGCCTCACGCCGGATCGTCTCGCGACGGTCCTGAAGCGAGTCGGCCTCGACGACCACGTCGCGCGCGTCGTCCCCGCGGGCCTCCTGCAGGCCGCCGCCGGTGAGGAGCAGGTCGACTTCGCCGACTCGCGGGCGTACATGCGCCTGCCGGTCGAACTCGGGGTCCGCATCAACCTGGAGGGGCGCGAGCCGAACGGGATCGTCCCGCCGGAGCGCTACGAGTCGCTCCGGGACGAACTCATCTCGCTGCTGAGCGGGGTGACGACGCCCGACGGTGCCCCCGTCTTCGAGCGCGTCGTCCGCCGGGAGGAGGTGTTCAGCGGCCCGGAGATCGAGGACGCCGTCGACGTCGTCACGATCCCGGCGGACTACGACCAGTTCCCCTCCGCGCGCCTCGGGGCCGACGTCTTCGGCCCGCCGAACGAGCCGTGGAACCACAAGCGCGACGGGATCTTCGTCGCCGCGGGGGCGGGCGTCGACGCGACCGCGAGCGTCGCCGGCGCGCACCTCCTCGACGTCGCGCCGACGGTGCTCGCCACCCTCGGGATCCCCGCCAGCGACCGCATGGACGGCCGGGTGCTCGATCCGGTCTCGCCCGTCGGCGTGCGGGAGTATCCCCGATCGGTCGCCCGCGACCGCGCCGGGAGCGACTCGGAGTACAGCGTCGAAAACCGCCTCGCAGACCTCGGCTACCTCGACTGAGCGAGACAGCACTATCAGATCCGACCATGAGCATCGAAATCACCCGCATCGACGAATCGGACCGCGAGACGTGGAACCGCTGCGCTGAGCAGTCGAACCAGACCAACCTCTTTCACCAGTACGAGGCGCTCGAACTCCTCGTCGCCCACTCGGGGGCGGACCTGACGCCCCTCGTCGGCTACAACGGCCAGGAGCCGGTGGGGATCATGCCGGTCTTCGAGGTCGAGCGCGGCCGCCGCTCGATCGTGAAGTGCCCGCCGTACATCTTAGAGAGCGTCCCGCTCGGCCCGGCGGTGTTGAACCTCGAGAAGATGAAGCGCCGGCGCGCAGAGCGCTACCTGCGGCAGTTCGTCGAAGGCTGTCTGGAGTGGACCGAGGAGGTGATCGACCCCGACGCGACGTACATCCGCCTCGGCGGGCGCTTCACCGACGTGCGGCCGTTCGTCTGGAGCGGCTACGACGCCACGCCGTACTACACCTACGTCGTCGACCTCACGCCCGGCGAGGAGGCGGTCATGGCGGAGTTCAGCCGCGACGCCCGGAGCAACATCCGCAACACGGAGGCCGACTTCGAGATCTACGAGGGCGGCGTCGAGGAGATCCGGACGATCGTCCGCCAGATCCGGGAGCGCCACGACGAGCAGGACAAGGAGTACCGGATCTACCCGGGGTTCGTCATCGACCTCTACGAGACGCTGCCGGAGGGGCAGGTCCGCCCCTACGTCTGCGAGTACGAGGGCGAGATCGTCTCCGGGATGATCACCCTCGAGTACGGCGACACCATCTACCGCTGGGAGGGCGGCGCGAAGTACGGCGGCGACATCCCCGCCGCGGACCTGCTCGACTGGCGCATCATGTCCGACGCGATGGACCGCGGCCTCGCGCGCTACGACCTCGTCGGCGCGAACATGCCCCGCCTCTGCAAGTACAAGGCGAAGTTCGGCCCCGAACCCGAGGTGTACTACAACGTCGAGAAGAAGGCCTCCCTCGACTCGTTCACGGAGGGTGCCCGCGCGCTCGCCTCGGACGTGATCGGGCGGACGGCGGAACTGCGAGAGCGGGTGAAGTGACCTGTCCGCGGGGTTGACGACCCTCCGACCCGGGTCGGACACCCCACCGCTTCACGTGAACGACGGCGGTACGGCGGCTGTATGCGCTAATCCTCGGCGACGTCAGCCCGATGTCGGACGCCCCTCGTTTTCAGTGAAAGCAAGTAAAAGAGTGTCCCTCACTAGCCGCCAACAGCTCTCGATTATTATATAATCAACTGTATAGGCAATGAATGTAGTATGGTAGCGTATACCTACGCAAAGAGGCCTTAAGTCAACGGATTAGGGTTAGGAGGTGGTACAGGCGCTTTCCATCCATGTACTAACCGCTCTCTGGAGGTTAGAACCGAGACACGATCCCAAACGTTTCACTGAAAACGAGGGGTGTGGGATCAACCTCCGATACCCGCAGAATGTCGATCATTACTATCAACGATACGAGCGGACGATGTCGAACCGAGTCGAACGTCTCTATACTACTACCGTGGCGCTTCACTCGAAGTGGTGGGGTGTCTCCGCCTTCGATCGGCGGTGGTTCTTCGCTACAGTGACCCCCATCTACTGGTCGGATGCAACCGCCACTTCCAGTTTTGCCAGTGATGGTGTTATTTATATACCACACACACTCCACCTCTGCCAGTAAAACGCACGGATCCGTTCACCGTCCTGAGAAAGTCTCTTTAGAAACAAAATGTTTAGTATGGAATAGTCGAAATGGGTCCGTACTGGGGATGTTTTAGGAAGGAAATCAGCCTCGGGCTGATCGTAGATCGGACGGGGTATTCGGAGTCTGACTTTCACGAGTAGTTTACTGGCATGAGTGGAGTGTGTGTGGTATATATGTGGATGGAGTACTGGAAGGAACGGTCCGTAATTGGCGTTACTGGTGTTACTGGAACACTTGGTTTTATTAGTGTTCGTGAATCGAGCATAGTATGAGTCGATTTGATCGGGATGATTACATTTTCAGAGATCAAGACGTACTTGATACGGGGTACGAACCTGAGGAGTTAGAGGAACGGGATGACGAACTTGATGCGTACGCGAACGCTCTCCGTCCCGTCATCAAGGGGTGGAACCCGAACAACATCTTCGTCTACGGGGACACTGGCATCGGTAAAACTGTCACGACACACGCCATTCTCAAGGATCTCTATGAGGCATCCGAACAGTACGACGATCTCGGCCTCAATATCATCGAGTTGAACTGTACGAACACGACGTCCTCGTATCAGGTCGCCATTCATCTCGTGAACGAGATTCGAAAACCCGAAGACGAGAAAGAGCCGCTTACCACGGTTACGACGAGACGTGAGCCGATGAGCGAGACTGGGTATCAAGCAAAGCGGGTCTTCAACGAGTTATACAAGGACCTCAACGACATCGGCGGAACGATTCTGATCGTCCTCGACGAAATAGATAGCATCGGAGATGACGATGCTCTGCTCTATGAACTTCCGCGGGCGCACACGATCACCTTTCGAAACTCAACATGAAATCGATCATCTGTCTCGTCGAGACGGGCGGCCGAGGGAACTTCAACGCCTACGAACTCGACGTCTCGTTGGGATCCGCCATCGATGCCCTGGAATCCGAGTTCGGAGAACTCGACGTACTGCGGGAAAAAGCGAAGTATAACGAAAAACTGTCCGACTATTAACGTCCGTGCTACCTGCTTTACCCATCTCCTCCCCTCACTCGTTCACCCCTTAGCAGAACTGTCGAGCGAACGCAACCGTCCTTTCCAGTAGATCCGAACCTGGCTATCGTCTCTCGGTTTCCACTGGCAAAAGTAGAGTGTCTGGCGTCGCTCTGATCTTACGATAACTGTCTATCGTGATCCCCCGTGACGAAACGACCTCCTCTGCCAGTTTCGCCAGTACCCACTCCACGACTGCCAGTTACCGAAGTCGAACGTCTCTTTCTACACATATCATACTAAACTAGAAAGTCAGTGACTAATCGACTACTCTCGGTTCCAGATTAGGGTATTGCGCCCAGTACTCACTCGGTACGAGGTGTCCGTCGTGGATCTCGTCGGTCGGTGACTCCCTACCTGAGGGTACTAACAGCCCCACATCTCACTCGGTACGAGGTGTGTCCTCCGTCGTTCTCCGTCGCTCTGGCCGGCGGAACGATCCCCGCTTCCGAAAACGCTCGTACGGATACCTGCGACCTGCGTCGGGGAAACCGGACGGGACGACGGAGGCGTCCGCACGCCCGCCCCAGTCGACGTATTCGATCCTCCCCCCGCGACTATCCGCGCTCGGAGCGATTCGCCCTCGGCGACCAGTCGCGTGCTGTCACTCTCCCGAACACTGTGACTGCGTTACACACTTAGCCCGGGCGGCGTGGCGAGCGCATGCGCCTAGCTGTAACGGGTATGGGGCCGCCACCCATAGCAGACCTCGTGGGCATGACAGGCACACGAACCGAGGAACGCACCGAAGAACGAACCGACGACGTTGCGAACGCCGAAATCATCGAACTCAACTTCGCCGAGGAACACCTGGCGGGCATCGTGTCGGGCCTGCAGACGCGCGGGGTCGTCACCGACGACGACGCCGCCGAGTTCTCGACCCGGGTCCAGGCGCTCACCGACGAGCTTCGCGGCCGTCTGGTGGGTAGCTCGATCCGGTAGGGACGGGCGACACCACGGCGGAGTTGACCCATCGAGCCAATGACTACAGGAGACGCGGAGATCGACTTCTCTCGTGCCGTTCGAGCGGATCGGCCGCCGTCGGACGATCACGACGATCACGACGATCACGACGACGGCGACGACGACGGCGACGCTAGCGATGCTAACGATGCTAACGATGCTAGCGACGCTAGCGACCGTCACAACGAGTACGACGACCACGACACCTGGAGACGGCGCGACCGGGAGCTAGCCGTCGACGGCCTCAGGCCGGGCGACCGGATCGAGCACGACGACGGCCGGACGTGGCACGTCGTCGCGGCGACGACGCGCACCGTCCGCGTGCGGATGCCCGACGACCGGCAGTTCTGGATCCCGCGGGACAGCCTCCGTCGGCAACTCCGGGACGAGCCGGTCGCGTTCGTCCCGGCAGTCCCGTTCTGAGCCCCCGGCGAACGCAGAACCGGGCGGAACGGGGACGTCCGGTCGACCACCGAGCCGAACGTGAAGTCGGTCCAGTCGGTCGTCGATCGACGCGCGTTCGGGCTAATTTCCCCCTCTGACTCTCTACGAACAACATACACTCGACGAGAACTTTTCTACGAATTATTATTTCAAATGGGTACTATCAAGATAAACAGATAGTTTTTTCTTCCGTCGATCCTGCGTGACTACCGACGCGTCGGCCTGTCAGTCGTCGGGGGACAACATCCCGCTCGGCGATCGCCCCACCTCGTCGCCTTCCACCACGCATGAGTACGAACGCAGTCACCGAGAAACCGTCCCTCGCGGAGAGCGAGGTGTACGACATCCTGCAGAACGGGCGTCGTCGGCACACGATCGAGCAGTTGCGCCGTCACGGCCCGAGCGTCGAGATCGCGGCCCTCGCGGAGGCGGTCGCCGCGGCGGAGACGGGCGAGGCGCCGCCCCCGCGGAACGTCCGCCAGAGCGTCTACAACTCGCTGCACCAGTCGCACCTCCCCCGCCTCGATCGGTGCGGCGTCGTCGAGTACGATCGCGAGCGGAAGATCGTGACGCTCACCGAGCGGGCGGCGGCGGTCGAGCGGTACATGGGACTCGATCAGGCTCCCGAGGTGCCGTGGGACCTGCTCTACCTGCTCTGTGGGCTCGTCGGGTTCGGCGTCGTGACCGGTGCCGCCCTCGGGCTGCCGGGGATCGCTGCCGTCCCCGCAGTCGCGTGGTCCGGCCTCTTCTTCGCGCTCCTCGTCGGCGTCCGTCTCCTCCAGGAGGCGGACCGACGGACGGGCGTCGTCTCCGCCCGCCTCTGATCGCGGTGCTCCCGCGACCGAACCTGGGGTGTCGAGATCGAACCGGGAGCGACGGGTCAGTCGCGGGCGAGGACGTTCACGCAGCTGACCGCGCCGGTGGCGTTGCGACCGATGCCGATGTTGTGCTGGAGGCCGACCTCGGGTGCGTCGACCTGCACGTCGCCCGCCTCGCCGCGGAGCTGTTCGAAGATCTCGGCGATCTGCGCGACGCCCGTCGCGCCGATGGGGTGGCCCTTCGAGAGCAGTCCGCCGGAGGGGTTCACGGGCGTGTCGCCGTCGAGGTGGGGGTGGCCCTCCTCGACGAACCGCCCGCCCTCTCCGTCGGCGCAGAGGCCGAGGTCCTCGTAGGTGATGAGTTCCGTGATGGAGAAGCAGTCGTGGACCTCTGCGACGTCGACGTCGTCGGGGCCGATCCCCGCCCGTTCGTAGGCCTGACTGGAAGCTTGCCGGGTCGCCGGGAAGTTCGACAGCGCGAGGTCGTCGCCGCGCTGGAACGAGTCGGCAGAGAGGCCCCACCCGGCGTGGCGGATCGGGTCGTCGGTGAACTCGCGTGCGCGGTCCTCGCTCGCGAGGAGCACCGCGCACGCCCCGTCGGTGACCGGACAGCAGTCGTAGAGGTTGAGCGGATAGCTCACGGTCGGCGATTCGCGGACGTCCTCGACGGAGCACTCGAACTGCTGGTGGGCGTAGGGGTACTTCACGCCGTTGGCGTGGTTCTTCACCGACACCTCGGCGATCTGCTCGCGCGTCGTGCCGTACTGGTCCATGTGGCGGGTCGCGCGCATGCCGAAGTACGCGGGCATCGTGACGCCCCGCCCGCGCCAGAGGCGCTCGAGCGCGGCGCTCCCGATGAGTCCGGCGGTGTCGTCGAGCATCTTCTCCGCGCCGATGACGAGCGCGACGTCCGCCGCGCCGGACTGGACGGCCAGCGAGGCGTTGCGGAAGGCGTCGCTGCCGGTCGCGCAGGCGTTCTCGACGCGCGTGATCGGCGTCTCGAACAGCCCGGTCGCGTGCGCGAGCGCCGATCCGGACGAGCCCTCGCCCGCGATGTCGATGGTGCCGTACCACGCGGCGTCGATGTCGCTCGGAGCGACCCCCCCGTCCACGCCGTCGAGGAGGTTCAGGTACGCCTCCTCCAGCATGTCGTCGAAGGACTTCTCGTACAGCTCCCCGAACTCGATGATCCCCGAGCCGACGACGTAGGCGTCCCGGGTCATCGCCCGTCACCTCCGTCCCTCCCACCGGGGTCGGCACCCGCTCTTTCGCCGTCGCCGGTTCCGCTGTCGCCGGTCCCGTCGCCGCTATTGTCGTCCGTCCTGTCGCTATCGCCCTTCGTCGCGCGCGGGACGCCGAACTTGAAGGAGTTGATCGGCCGGGAGCCGTCGGCGAACAGTTCCCGGAAGCGCGCCTCGACCTCGGTGCCCACGTCGATCTCCGCTAAATGCGTCTCGGTCAGCAGGCCGTACGCCCGGGCCGCCTCGCCGTTCCCGTCGACCTGCGGGAGGTCGACGATGGCGACGGGCTGTGGCGTCTCGATGTCGTCGGGGAGGTACTGCTGGACGACGAAGGTCTTGATCTCGCCGCGCTCGGCCAGTCCCACCTCCTCGAAGTCCGCGGGCGCGCTGCCACAGCGTTTGCACGTGCGTTTCTCCTCCGGGAACGACACCCAGCCGCAGTCCTGGCACTCGAAGCCGACGAGGCGCTGGTCCTGTCGCTTCGTGCGCTGATAGCGCGGACCGCTCACGCGCGGTTCACCCCCTGATACTCGACGGGCTCGCGGTACTCCAGGTGCTTCGCGTAAGTGACGTACTCCTTGGCGTCGAGCAGGTCGGCGACGGTCTCGCCTCGCTTACCCGCCTCGCCGACCTCGAACGCGACGGCGTCAGCCCCGCCCGCGCCGTAGCAGACCGCGAGCGCGGGCGTCCCCGGCTCCGAGGTCTCGAGCAGGTGCGCGAGGTCGAGAAGGAGGGAGGCCGTTCCGGCCGAGCCGACGGCGTCGAACGTGCTCACGTGCTCGGCTTCGACGCCGCCGAGGACGGTTCGCGCCAGCCGGGCGTCGGGGGCGCAGGCGACGGCCCGCGCGGGCGCATCGATCTCCGCCGACGCCAGCGCGCGCTCGACGGCGGCCTCGGCCGCCGGGCGAGCGCCGTACCGCCGTTCGAAGCGCGCGTCGCCCCCGATCGCGGGCTCGCCGTGCTCGCGGTGGCGCTCGACGAACCCCGTGGTCTCCTGGCCCCACCCGGTGAGCGTCGCGGCGGGCGCGTCCCCGGCGTCCGTTGCGTCGGCGTCCGTCGCGTCGGCGTCCGTCGCGTCGACGTTCGCACTCTCGCCGGCGACGTTTCCGCGACCGGCGTCGGGCGCGACGACGACTGCCCCCGCGCCCGCCCCGGCGTACGCCTCGCCGCCATCCCCCGATTCCGCCGGGAGGACGTCGCTCGCGACGACGATCGCGCGCTCGCCGGTCGCCTCGACGAACGCGCGGGCGGCGAACAACGCGTCCGCGGCCGCCCGCGGGGTCGCCCGGAAGTCGCCCGTGCGCACGTCGCCGGTCGCGTCGAAGCGGTAGGCGACGTGCGCGGCGATCCCGTGCTCCGCGAGCGGGTCGGTGACGCTCGCGGCGAAGACCGCGCCGAGGTCTCCCCCTTCGATACCTGCCCGCGCGAGCGCCGTCCCGGCGGCCTCGCAGGCCATCGTGACGTGGTTCTCGTCGCGCGCGGGGACGGCGCTCTCGCCGCGGCCGGACCCGCCGTGCTGGGCCGCGATCGTCTCGCGCTCGATGCGGTAGAGGGGGACGTAGCCGCCGCACCCGGCGATTACGACCACGTTCCACCTCCGTCCACTATCTTGCGTCGTGATGACATACCACTGGTAGCTTACCAGCGGGTCAGTAATAGCTTCTGGTGATGGCAGTTCACTCCGGGCCGACGCCGTCTCGGCCCGGTTTGGAGTCCGCCGGGTCGGGTACCTCCCGCGTGAGAGGTCCCGGTGTTCGCGCCGCGGAGGACGTCACCGATACGCCAGTACGTCCAGTCCGTCGATCCGTTCGAAGTGGTCGTCGTGGGCGATCAACGGGACGTCGAGGGAACGTGCGGTCGCAGCGATGTACGCGTCGGCGGTCTTGACCGACGTCCCTGCGCGCATGAGGTCGGCCTGGAGTCGAGCGACCTCGATCGATATCCCGTGGGTGATCGGCTGCGGGGTCGTCCAACCGAACCGGGCGACGGCCTCCTCGGTGGTGTAATCCCCGAGATAGAACAGTCCCGTGTAGGCCTCCGCCAGCGCGGGCGTCGGCGCGTAGTAGACGTCCGCCCCGTCGTCCTCGAAGAACGCGCGGGCGGCGGGGTGGCCCTTCGCGAAGTCGATCAGAAACGACGTGTCGACGCATCTCATGCGTCGTCGATCCCCGATTCGTCGTCGATCCCCGATTCGTCGTCGCCCTCCCGTTCGTCGTCACCTTCCCGTTCGTCGTCGGTCACTCGCTCGTCGTCGGCCCCTTCGCGTCCCAGCGGTTCGAGCACGTCCTCGAACAACGAGTCGGTCGTCTCCATCTCCTCGCGGCGGCGGCGCACGACGGCGTCGTACTCCTCGGCGAATCCCTCCTGCTCGGCGAACCCGATGTGGGTCCGCCAGTCGGCGTTCTTCTCGGCGGTCAGTCGATCGACGAGATCGCTGAAACTCTCGTCGTCGCGCTTCAGCGCCCGCAGGCGTTCGTACGCGTCTTCGCGAATGGTCAGCGATTTGGTCGCCATAGGTGTACACGTAGACGTACGTTCGTACCGTGCATAAGTTCGTCGTCGGCCGGCCGGCTATGCCACCCCTCGGCGAGGTGAGGCCCTGACCGTCGAGACGAACGTCCTCGACCGGGGTCGAGGCGCAGCTGACGGCGGAGACGGACACGATCGCCCGCACCGCCCGGACGGCGGACTTCCCCGAGGGCCTGCGCTCGTTCGGCGAGGGCCGAGAGCCGGAGTTCGAGGGGCGATAGCGCCGTCCCCTGCAGGTGAACGCGATGGCGGCCGCGAGAGCAACTCGCTCCTCGGAGTCGGAGATGCCCGTAGCGTATAAGTCATTATCGCAGTAATCATTACCTCGATAATGACCTTTTACGACCGGACCGAGGAACTCGACGCACTCAGGACGGCGTTCGAAGCGCCGGGGCACGACTTCTTCGTCGTCTACGGACGTCGCCGCGTGGGGAAAACGGCGTTACTCAAGGAGTTCTGCACCGATCGCCCACACGTCTACTACCTCGTGGCCCAGGAGGCCGAAACGCGACAGCGCGAGAAATTCGTCGAGCGGATCGCCGACCGGTTCGACGACCGCTTACCGCGCATCGAGGACTGGCCCGACGCGTTCGATTACCTCGGCGAGAAACTCGCCGCCGAGGACGCGATCGTCGTCGTCGACGAGTTCCCCTATCTCGTGGAAGAGAACGATTCGCTTCCGTCGTACGTCCAGGCCTTCGTCGACGAGCGACTCCAGGCGACGAATTCGATGCTCGTGTTGTGCGGGTCGAGCGTGAGCGTCATGGAGTCCGAGGTGCTCGCTCACAAGAGTCCGCTGTACGGCCGGCGAACCGGGCAGATCGACCTCCAGCCGTTCTCGTTCGCGCAAGCACGCGAGGTGATCGACTACGGCTTCGAGACCGCGATTCGGTCGTACGCGGTTACCGGGGGAACGCCGATGTACCTCCTGCTCTTCGACTACGACGAGTCGCTCGCCGACAACATCCGCACGCGGGTTCTCTCACCGACGGCCGTCCTGTACAACGAACCGGAGTTCCTCCTGCGGACCGAGTTACGGAGCCCCGCTCGATACATGAGCATCCTCGAGGCGATCGCGACCGGCCACACGACGCCGAACGAGATATCGGGCGCGACGAACATCGACCCAGGACCGCTGTCGAAGTACCTACAGACGCTCAGGCGACTCCGACTCGTCGACCGCGAGGTGCCGGTCACCGCGTCGAGCAAGAAGTCGAAGCGGTCGCTCTACCGCGTCGCCGACGAGTTCCTCCGGTTCTGGTTCCGATACGTCGAACCGCATCGCTCTAGCATCGAAGAGGCACCCGAACTCGTCTACGAGGACACCATCGAGCCGGATCTCCCGACCCACATCGGGATGTCCTTCGAGGAGATCTGTACGGAGGCGGTGTGGGCAGGGGTTCGTAGTGGCGTGCTCGACCGCTACTCTACGGTCGGTCGGTGGTGGTTCGGCGGTGACGAGATCGACATCGTCGGACTCGCGGCGAAGGACGATCGCATCCTCCTCGCCGAGTGCAAGTGGACGAGCGAACCGGTGGGCTACTCGCTCGTCGAGGATCTCCGGGAGAAAGCGGAGCGCGTTCGGTGGGGACCCGAGACGCGCACGGAACGCTTCGCGCTCTTCTCGAAGAGTGGGTTCGTCGACGGACTGGCCGACGAACTCGACGATAACTGGCACCTCTTCGGACTCGACGAACTCGACCGACTGCTCTCGCCGTAGGAGGGGCCGTCCCGGTCGCGCGGACGGACGCGATCACGCACCGCATCCGGCCGCGCGAGACGCTACCGCGGACCGAAGCCCACTTGTCCTCCTCCGCCGACCTACCGCGTCGATGGAGTACTACGAGGACATCGAGGTCGGCGACGTGACCGAGCACGGGAGCCGGACGGTGACGAAGGCGGAGATCATCGAGTTCGCCACGCAGTACGACCCCCAGTCGTTCCACGTGGACGAGGAGGCGGCCGCCGAGTCGCCCTACGGCGGACTCATCGCGAGCGGGTGGCACACCGCGTCGCTGTGCATGCGGATGCTCGTCGACGGCGTGCTCGGCGAGCAGGCGGGCATGGGCGCGCTCGGGGTGGACGAACTCCGGTGGTACCGCCCCGTCCGCCCCGGCGACACGCTCTCGATCGAGACGGAGGTGCTGGAGAAGCGCCCCTCCGAGAGCGACCCCTCGCGGGGCCACGTCAAGAGCCGGGTGACGGGCTACAACCAGGACGGCGAGGAGGTCATCTCGTGGGTCGGGCTGGGACTCGTGGCGCGACGCGAAGCCGACGATTGAGGCGCTGAGTCGTCGAAAAGTGCTGATTTCCCACGAGGCGCTCGCCGAACGCGTCTCGCTCGAACCGGACGGGAGAGTGTCGACGGTCAGTCCGCCGCCGAGATGTCCCGCCCGCCCTCGACGTGGACCAGTTCCTCGACCGGCGGGAGTTCCGTCTCGGCGTCGGTGATGATCTCGATGCGGCGGGTCAGCTTCTCCGCCGCGTACTCGACGAGCGGCGTCGAGTCGACCTCGCTCTCCTCGTACTGGACCGTCCCGGCGACGTGGCCCATGAGGTCCCGAAGGGTGGTCTGGACGACGTCGGGGTCGACGCCCTCCTCCTGGACGAGTCGGCGCACCTCGCGCATGCCGAAGCCGACGTGTCGCCCCTCGTCGCTGCGGACGCGGGTGACGCCCTCGATGAGGCCCTCCAGGTGGACGGGTTCGCCCGCGACGTCGAGATCCGCGCCGGTCGGCGACCAGGAGGACTGGATGCCGTAGTAGCCGGTCTGGGCGAGGACGCTCTCGACGACGAGGTGGTAGTGACAGTACGCCCGCACGCGGTTCTCGGGCGTGTCGTCGGTGAGCAGGCGCTCCATCGCCTCTGCCGTCTTGTCGAATAGCGCGACGTAGTCCTCGTTGAAGTAGCGCTGGTCGGTCGGGTGCGTCACCTCGAAGCCGCACGCCTCGGCGACGGGGTCGATCACCTCGCGCCAGTAGCGGTCGAAGAACTGGGTGTGCTTGGCCTCCTCGTAGAGCTGCGAGGTGAGGAACATCTGCTTGTCGACGTCCGTCGTCACAATGAGAAGCGGCGCGAGGTCCTCGGTGACGGCCTCCTCGCCCGCGCCGAACAGCGCGAGCGTCCGGCGCAACCCGTCGAACTGCCCCTCGGTCTGCTCGCGGGCGATCAGCCGCTCTCGGTCCTGCTCGAGCAGCGCCTGCGGAACGTCCTCGTAGGGGTCCCAGTGACGGTAGACCGCGTTGCGGAAGTAGCCGCCCGCGAACGAGTCCGGATCGAGGCGCATCTCTCGGCTGGCGTCCCGAATCTGCGTCATAGTTCGTGTTAGTTTTTGCCTACCGAATGGATAGCTCTATCGCAACTACTGACAACTTTCATCGAGTGGTCCGGTAGCCGTATCCGCGTCTCGATCTCCGGTCTCGGTTCCGAACGACCGACGCCGCCGCGCTCCGGGGCAACACTTAATCTCTGCGTTTCGGTAACAGGTTCCATGCGACTCGAGGACGTCGGCGACGACGCTCGGCACGGGAACGTCGCGCGACTGCACGACGAGACGGTCGCCCGCCACGGCGACGCGCTCGCGGTCGAGATGCACGGGCGGACGCTGACGCACGCGGCGGTGGGGACCGCCGCGGCGCGGTTCGCCGGCGGCCTCCGCGACCTCGGGCTGGAGCCGGGGGACGCGCTCCTGCTCTACCTCCCGAACTGTCCCCAGTACCTGCTGGCCTCGCTCGGGGCGTTCCGCGCCGGGGTGGTCGTCTCGCCGGTCAACCCGCAGTACAGGGTCCGCGAACTGAGCTACCAGCTCGAGGACGCCGACGCGCGGGCCGTCGTGACCCACCCCGCGCTCGGCGAGACGGTGACGGAGGCGCTGTCGGAGACGGGCCGGGAGCCGGTCGTGATCACCGTCGCCGGGGGGACGGGGACCGCCGCCGGCGACGATGAGGACGTGCCCGAGGGGGATGCGTTCGAGGGGGACGTTCGGTTCGACGAGGTGGCGGGCGAGCCGACGCTGGTCGAGCGCGACGACGACGACGTGGCCCTCCTGCCGTACACGAGCGGGACGACCGGCCGGCCGAAGGGCGTCGAACTCACCCACCGGAACCTCCGCGCGCAGACGGTCGCCCAGCTGGCGGGGGGAGCCGACGACCTCGCGGGCGAGGAGGTGCGGAGCCTCGTCTGGCTCCCGCTCTATCACATCACGGGATTCACCCACACCGCCTGGCAGCCGCTGATCCGCGGCGGGGCGCTCTACCTCCGCAGCCCGGCGAGCTGGGATCCGGACGCGGCGATGGTGCTGATCGAGGCGGCGGGCGTCACGCACTTCGTCGGCGTCACCGCGATGTACGTGGACATGGTGAACGCGGACTCCTTCGGCGAGCACGACCTGGGCAGCCTGGTGCTCGCGGCCGAGGGCGGCGCGAAGATGTCCGTCTCGGTCCAGCGAGAGTTCGAGGCGATGGCGGGCGTCGAGATGGCGGAGGGATACGGCCTCACCGAGACGACCGGCGCGACTCACTCCCAGCAGGGGTCGACCTACGGCCTCAGACACGGCACCGTCGGCCAGCCGCTTCGGATGACCGACTGCAAGCTGGTGGACGACGACGGCGAGGAGGTGGCGGTCGGCGAGGCGGGCGAACTGCTCGTGCGCGGCCCGCAGGTGATGCGCGGCTACCACGGTATGCCCGAGGCGACCGACGCCGCGTTCACCGAGACGGGCTACTTCCGCACCGGCGACGTCGCCCGGCGCGACCCGGAGAACTACTACGAGATCGTCGACCGGAAGACGCACGTGATCGTCTCCGCCGGGTACAACGTCTACCCGAGCGAGGTCGAGGAACTCCTCCACGAGCACGACGCGGTGGCGGACGCCGCCGTCGTGGGCGTCCCCGACGAGCGACGCAACGAGGTGCCGATCGCCTACGTCGTCCCCCGCCCCGGCGTCGAACCGGGCGCGGACGTGACCGCCGAGGACCTGAAGCGGTACTGCCTCGACGCCATCGCGGCGTACAAGCACCCACGCCGGGTGATCTTCCTCGACGACCTCCCCCGGACGGCGAGCGGGAAGGTCCAGAAGTTCAAGCTGGAGGGGCGCGACGACGCCGCTGCGGGTGGGTCGGGCGAGGTCTGACCCGGATCACCGCCCCCGTACCGCCCGGCACGTCACGTCGAAGTAGTCGCGGTAGAACCCCCGGTCGAAGGTGAGGAGCGCGTCGACCGTCGCGGCGTGCGCGCCGATGAGGAAGTCCGCGGCGACGTGCTGACGAGCGGTGATCGATGCGTCGCAGTCGGGACACGGAAACGTGGTCTCGTGCCCGCACTCGCTGCACTGGAGTTCCTCCCCTCGGCGGTTGAGGTAGCGCCGGAACGCCTCCCCGGCCTCGAACTGGGCGGCTCGCGGGAGTCCTTCGACGGCGATGCCCGTGTCGTCGAGGAAGTCGTCGAGGTCCGATCGCGATCCGAAGAACGGATCGGCGGCCAGTTCCGCGTAGACGACGGGGTTTATCAGGAGTGCCCCCTCCTCGGCAGCTTCCCGCAGGAGCGTCGCCGCTGATCGGTTGTGCTCGTCGTCGGGCGAGAGGAGGGCGATCAGCGCGCTGGTGTCCACGACGGTCCGCGTCACGGACGTTCTCCGCGGAGTTCGCGCATACGCTCCTCCACCGTCGCTTCGGTGTCGGCCGCACCCCGCCACCGCTCGAAGCGGCTCTCGTCCACCTCCTTGCGGATGACGTACCCCTCGTCGGTCTCCTCGAAGGCGACCTCGTCGCCCGCCCGGATCCCGAGCCGCTCGCGGATCTCCTTCGGGATCGTGACCTGTCCCTTGCTCGTGACCCGACTCATGGTAATACCTACTTGGTACTACGAAATAATTCTTACCACTCTGCCACGTTCCGTTCGCTCGTCGGTAGCGCCGTCGGCGAACGGTGGCGTCGTTCGCCGTCGCAGGTTCGACGGTGAGCTATTTACCTCCCGCGCCGGTTCGACGGGTATGCGCGAGGAACTCGACGCGGCCATCGCCGCGTTCGACGGGGAGACCGGCGTCGCCCGGATCACGCTGAACCGACCGGACGCGCTGAACGCGCTCAACGGGCAGTTGCGCGCCGACGTCGAGACGGCGTTCGAACGCTTCCGGGAGGTGGACGACGAGGCCGACGGCGCGGCGGTGCGCGTCGTCGTGATCGAGGGGGCGGGCGACCGGGCGTTCTGCGCGGGCGCTGACGTGAACGAGTTCTCGGGGGACGGCCCGGCGACGAACGCCTCCCGACCGGTCCAGGAGATCGTCGAGGACTTCCCGGCCCCGGTCGTGGCGAAGATCGACGGCTACTGTCTCGGCGGCGGGTTCGAACTCGCGCTGGCCTGCGACCTGCGCTACGCGAGCGAGTCGAGCCGCCTCGGCCTCCCGGAGGTCGACCTCGGCATCATCCCCGGCGCGGGCGGCGTCCAGTACGTCGCCCGCCTCGCGGGACCGGCGGTCGCCCGCGAACTCGCCATGACGGGCGAACACGTCCCCGCGGCCGAGGCCGCCGATCTGGGGCTGGTGAACGACGCCTTCGCGGACGACGACTTCGAGGCGGCGGTGGAGGCGGTCGTCGAAACACTCGCCTCGAAGCCGCCGCTCTCGCTGCGGGCGATCAAGGAGTCCGCGCTCCTCTCGACGCAGGTCGGGCTGGCGGAGGGCCGGCGGTACGACCGGGCGCGCTTCCCCCGCCTGCTCGCCACCGAGGACCACGCCGAGGGCGCGCGCGCCTTCCGCGAGGACGGGTACGAACCCGAGTTCGTCGGGCGGTAGGCGGAGAACGGAGAAACCCCTTCACGCGTGCGCGCTCGCGCTCCTCCGCACCCCGAACGAGCGCCCGCGGCGAACGGGCCCCCACGAGCCGGCTCGACGGCCCAACGTCTATTCGACCGGGGCGCGTCACGGCGACCATGGCCGACCCCCCGCGCCCGTCGACGCGACGACGGTTCCTCGCCGCGCTGGGAACCGCGTCGAGCGTCGGTCTCGCCGGTTGTTCGAGCGTCCTCCCCGGGCCGTCCGGCGGGCAGGACGGCCCGAGCGACACGAACGGGACGAATGGAACGAACGCGACGAATCGAACGAACGGGTCGGCCGACGTGAACGCGACGGGCCGATCCGTCGATAACCCCTACGCCCGCGTCTACCGCGGGAGCGTCGAGGGCGTCGTGCTCGTCCAGCGGGGCGGGGGACAGGGGAGCGGCTTCGTCTACGACGGGGCGGGTCACGTCGTCACGAACGCCCACGTCGTCGGGCGCGCCTCGGCGGTGAACGTGCAGTTCAGCCGCGACGACTGGCGCGCCGGGCGGGTCCTCGGCCGCGACCGCTTCACCGACCTCGCGGTCGTCGCCGTCGAGGACTCGCCGGCGTACGCGAAGCCGCTCCCGATGGCCGACTCGATGCCCCCCATCGGCCTGGAGGTGGTCGCGCTCGGCAACCCGTACGGCCTGGAGGGGGCGATCTCCGCGGGCATCGTCAGCGGGACGAACCGCTACCTGCCGGCGCGGACGGGGGTGTCGGTGCCGGCGGCCATCCAGACCGACGCGCCGATCAATCCGGGAAACAGCGGCGGTCCGCTCGTCGCGCTCGACGGGCGCGTCGTCGCCGTCGTCTACGCCGGCGGCGGCGAGAACATCGCCTTCGGCATCTCCGCGCCGCTGGTCCGGCGGGTCGTCCCCGCGCTGATCGAGGACGGTCGCTATCGGAACCCGTACCTCGGCGTGCGGCTGGCGGAGGTCGGCCCGCCGACCGCCCGGGCGAACGACCTCGCCGAACCGCGGGGCGTCCTCGTGATCGCCACGTTCCGCGGGAGTCCGGCGGCCGGTCGGCTTCGCGAGAGCGACCGCCGGGTGACCGTCCGCGGGGTCCCCGTCCCCGTCGGCGGGGACGTGATCGTCGGCGTCGACGGTCGGCCCGTCTCGTCGGTCGCGACGTTGCGGTCGTACCTCGCGCTGGAGACCAGTCCGGGGGAGCGGGCGTCGCTCGCGGTCCTCCGCGGCGGCGAGGAGCGGACGGTCGAGGTGACGGTCGGCGCGCGCCCGTCGCGGTGAGTGGATGAGAGGGGACGGAAGCGGGCGTCACCGCGGTTCGTAGGCTCCGTCGTCCCCGACGAACCGCCCTCAGATCGGGGAGTAGACGGTGTTGCCACAGCGCCGGCAGCGCCGCGGGGCGCGCCAGTAGCGCTTCCGACAGCGGTTGCAACGCCAGTTACGCTCGAAGAGCTTCCCGAGGTTCACGGCGTCCGTAGGCGTCGAGGCGGCAAAGCGCTGCCTCCGCGGGACGAGGGTTTATACCTATCCTATACGTAATCCGGATATGAGCGCCGATCGACGATCGATTCCGGTCTCGCTCCCGGAGGATCTCGTCCGCGAACTCGACGAACTCGTCGAGGAGGGGGCGTTCGGCTCCCGGTCCGAGGCCCTCCGGTACGGCGCGCGCCTCGTCACCCGCGAGGCGCACCTGAAGCGGCTTCACGAACTGACCGCGGCCGGGGCGGAGCGGGACATCGAGGAGCGCCTGGAGCGAAAACGTGTATCTTGATACGGACGTGGTCCTCGCCGCGCTCAAGCGCGACGACTGGCTCAAATCGAGCGTCGACGTTCGCGCCCTCGACGCGCCGAAGACGTCCGCCGCGACGTGCATCGAAGTCCAGTACGCGATGCAGGACCGCTGGGAGCGAGAGCGCCTGACGACGACGCACGAGGCGATCGCAGACGAGGGGATCGAACTCGTTCCGCTCCGGACCGAGCACGTCGCGGCCGGGGGCGAACTCCGGCGGTCGCACGATCGACTCAACCTCTTCGACGCGATTCACCTGGGCACCGCGCGGGCGCTCGGCGAGCCGATCGTCTCGACGGACACGCTCTACCCGTCGCCGCGGGCGGTTCGGTCGCGTCTCATGCTCTGTGGTTCATCGTCCTGTATCGACCCCTGGCGTGCATGAGCGTACCGCGCCCGAGCGGTGCGCGAATGTAAACCGTTATAATCGGCGTTCTGCCATTCAAGAACGATGGATTCGGACATCGCGACCGCCCGACGACTCACCCTCGGGATGAACGTCGCACTGCTCGTGGCGATCCTCGCCGTGGTCGCCGGCGTCGCGCTCGGCGAGCCGGCGCTGGTGCTGGCGACGCTCGGGCTGTTCGTGGTCGCCCTCGTCGGGTACGTCGTCGGCCACGTCACGCTCCACCGCCGCATCGCCGCCGAGAACCCGAGCGCCGTCACGAACGACGGGACGGTGACCGCCGCCCTCGGTCTGATCCGGGTGAACCTGCTCCTCTACGGCGGATTCGTCCTGCTGGTCGTCGCGCTCGCGGTCACGCAGGGATACCTGCTCTGACGGCCGCACGCGGTCGCGACGCTCCCCGACGCTCCCGTCGTCGCCGCCTCGAACGACGTCCCACCGATGGGAGAGATCGTCCGAATGATCGCCCTGGAAACGGGTTGTGCGGCGTTTCACCACGCTTACTAACCGGGATCGACTACCCCGTCGTATGCGACTGACCCGCCGAGCGGTCGACGCTCCCCTCGTGGCCGTCGTGGCCGAACTCGTCGGCGAGTTCGAGGGCGTCGACCCGGTCCGACTCGACCCGCCGCTGCACGACGTCGTCGATCCGGACGCGCTCGACGAACTCGTGGGGGCGGACCCCTCGGGAACGACGCGGGTCGAACTGACGTACCGGGACCTGACCGTCTCCGTCGGGGCGGATCGGACGGTGACCGTCAGCGACGCCGCCTCGAGTACCCCGCCCGACGACGCACCGGCACCCTCCGCCTGAACGCTCGGTTTCGGGACCGACAGCGTCGGAACTACGCGCTACTCCGTCTCTTCCTTCGGCGCGCGCGTCGTCAGCACGGGGACGTCGGACAGTCGAACGACCTTCTCGGTGACGCTCCCGACCAGGAGGCGGTCCAGCCCCCGTCGTCCGTGGGTTCCCATGACGATGAGGTCGACGTCGTGTTCGTCGGCGTACGCCAGGATCTCGCGGTGGGGCGCGCCGGAGGCGATCTCGACGGGAGCGGTCTCGACGCCCGCCTCGTCGGCCAGTTCGACGACGCCCCTCGTCGCGCGCTCGCCGACCTCCTCCAGCGCCTCGTCCACGTACGTCGCCGTCACGTCCGCTGGGAGCGAGGTCGTATCGACGACGAACAGCACGTGTATCGTCGCGTCGTACTGACTGGCGAGGTCGACGGCGAGTTCCGCGGCGGCCATCGCCCCGGCGCTGTCGTCGGTCGGCACGAGGATGCGCTCGTACATACCGACCACATCGTCCCCGCGAGGGATATACTGTCGGCCGCAGTCGGCAGAGAGCGTCACGAAGGATCGAGACCGTCACGTTATACGCTGATATACGGTGTAATCGTACACTAAACTGGGTTATAGGGTTCGAAACGAACCATAACTCCCGAAACAGATTAGTACGTGTCCGATCGATCAGAGCCATGGCATCGAGCGACGTGGTCGCGGCGTATCCGCGGTGGGGGGATCCCGAGCGCTGTGCGTTCTGCGGCGCGCGGTTGGTCGACGGCGGTCCGGGGTTCATCGATCACATCGGTGACAGTCCCCCGTGTCGAGCGCGGTTCGACGAGTGGCGCGAGCGCGTGACCGACGACATCGGCGGCGAGTGGTCCGGATAAGCCCGGCGCGCCTTGATTACCTCGGGCGACGAACTCCCGGGTGAGCCATGTTCACCAACGTCCTCGTCCCGACGGACGGTAGCCCGACGGCGGAGGCCGCGCTCGTCCACGCGATCGACCTCGCCTCGCACGCCGACGCCGTGGTCCACGTCGTCTACGTCGCGGACGTGACCGTCGCCCGGGGCGGGCCGATGCTGGACCTCCTCAGACAGGAGGGAGAGCGGATCACGAAGGAGGCCGCCTCGCAGGTCAGCGCGGCGGGGCTGTCGGTGACGCGGGCGGTCGTCGAGGGCCGGCCGTCGGCGGAGATCCTCGACTACGCCGACGACGCGCGGATCGACCTCATCGTGATGGGGACCCGCGGCAGAACGGGGCTGGATCGGCTGTTCATGGGGAGCGTCGCGGCGCGGGTGGTCCGGTTCGCGGCGGTCCCCGTACTGACGGTCCGGCGGCCGTGACGCGCGTTCGGCGGATCAATCCGCGTACAGCGAGTAGGTGATGACGCCGAATCCGACGGCCGTGAGGACGCTCTCGATGAGCAGGACGGTGTCGGAGTCGAGTCCGAACCCCTGGTGGGCGGCCCCGGCGAGGAGCGACCCGAAGGTGACGATCGCGAAGCCGACCGAGAGCGCCGCCAGCGCCCGCGCGCGGGTGCGGCGGTAGGCCTTGAACGCGAAGTAGGTGATGACGCCGCCGAGCACCAGCGTCAGCGTCTTGAACACGACCACGAGCGTGGTGAACTCGGCGGTCATCGCACCCCCCTCCGGACCTCGCCCCACAACCGCTCCAGGCGCTCGTCGGGCGTCGCGGGCCGTTCGATCGTCACGGCCAGCAACTGCTCGTCGCTCAGCCGGATGACGACCTCCTCGAAGTCGCGCCGGTAGCGCGTGGTGTGGTGGCCGTCCTGTCGGATCTCCGTCTCCTCGGCCACCAGCGAGGCCGTGCTCAGGTCGTCCAGCTTCCGGTAGGTCGTCGAGAGTGGGACGTCGCACGTCTCCGAGAGTTCGCTTGCCGTCATGGGTTGGTCCAGCTTCGCGATGATGCGCTGGCAGGTCGGGTCGTCGAGGGCGTCGAGGACCGCCTGCATCTCCGGGCCGTCGTCCTGTGGCCGCACCATCTCCGGTCGACAGTCCTCGAAGGAGACGTATAGACCTGTCTCTCCGCCGGTCCCCTCGGACCGCCGCCGACGTCCCTCACCGCGGTCGTTCCGGTTCCCGTGGATCGACGAGCGGCCGCCGAACGCCGATCGTGACGGATAACGCACCGTTTCCGTCGACGAGCGCCGACGGAAAACTGTTAGTAGGAGGATAACGACAGTTATAGCAGGCGTCGGTGGTCGACCGAGACGGCCCTACCGACCCGACCGTCGCCCACCGCTGACGACGAGTCCGACCCCGGCGCGTCCCATCGTTCGCACCGGGGGGATTCGCCCCGCTTCGGCCCTCCTCCGATCAGCCCGTGGTGGTCGTCGTCGGTCCTCTCGCTACTCGTACCAGGAGGGCCACGGTCGGAACGACCAGCGCGGCCCCGACGACGAACGGCGACCAGACGGCGACGGCGGCGTACAGCAGCGCCATCGCGGGCGGTCCGACCGTCCGGCCGAGGCTCGCCGCGCCCTGGGTCACGCCGAAGGCGCTGCCCTGTGACTCCTCTCCCGTACTCGTCGAGACGAGCGTGGCGAGCGAGACGTTGAGCAGGCCGTTACCGAACGAGAGGCAGGCGAGGACGACCAGGAGCGCCACCAGTTCGGGCGTCAGCGACACCAGTCCCTCCGGTGTGAGTCCGCCGAAGAGCGCGCGACCGAGGGCGGGCGCGCTCGGGATGCCCGCCAGCGCGAGCGCGAGGACGCCCGCGCCGACGAGCGCGAGCGACCGGTCGTCGTAGCGCCGCGAGAGCCGACCCACGAGCACGCCCTGGTTGACGACGCCGAGGACGCCGACGTACGTCAGCAGCGCGGCCGCCTGCGAGGCGTCGTAGCCGTAGACGTCCGCGACGAAGGGGATGAACATCACCTGGACGCCCGAGAAGGCGAGGGAGACGAGGAAGAACGCGACCACGAGGTCCCGGAGACCGGACGTCGAGAGCGCCTCGCGGAACTGCGCGACGAACGTCCCGCCGCGGGTCGCCGTCCGCGTGCGTTCCGTTTCCTCGAGGAAGAGGACCGCGAGGACGAGGCTGGTGAGGCTCAGACCGGCGGCGGCGAAGCTCGGCAGCGAGAAGCGCGTCGTGGGGACGAACGCCGGGAGGAGGCGGTCCGCGGCCGCGACGACGGGGTCGCTGGCGAACGCGCCGCCGATCGCGGGACCGAAGATGAACCCGAGGGCGAACGACGCGCCGATCAGTCCCAGCGCCCCCGCCCGCCGCTCGCGGGGGGTGACGTCGGCGACGTACGCCTGCGCGGCGGCGATGTTCCCGCCCATCGCCCCGGCGAGCATGCGCGAGCAGAACAGCGTGGCGACGGCCCCGGCGACGCCGAGGACCGCCTCCGCCTCGCCCGCGAGGCCGAAGACCGTCCACGCGACGGCGCTCCCCGCGAGCGAGAGCAGAATCACCGGCCGCCGCCCGCGCTCGTCGGAGACGCGACCGAGGACGGGCGCGAAACCGAACTGCATGAGCGAGTAGGAGGCCGCGAGCAGGCCGATGAAGACGTCGCTCACGCCGAAGCTCCGGACGTAGAACGGGAGGATGGGGATGACGACGCCGAACCCGAGCAGGTCGACGAAGACGATGGCGACGACGGTCGCGACGGCGCGGCGGGGGGATCGGATCGCACCCGTGGCCGTCGCCGCGCGCGGCGCGCTCATACCATCTAGAGCGGCGAGAACGACCTAACGGTTGTGCAATCGGCGGTCGCGGACGATCGGGCAATCAGGCGTCGATCCGCCCCGCGAGGCGGGAGAGCGCGTCCCGGCCGTAGGCCTCGCCGTCGAGTTCGGGTACCACCTGGACGGAGCAGTCGGGGAAGGTCTCCCGGACGCGTTCGAGCCGTCGCTCGTGGCGCGCCCTCCGCGCCGCGCACCGGTCGCAGTCCTCGTCTACGTCCTCCAGCACGCGGTTCACGAGGAGCGTGTCGACCGGGACGTCGAACTCGCGGAGGCGCTCTACGAGCCGTCGGGTCTCCTCGATGGCGAGCGTCTCGGGGAGCAACACGACCCGGAAGTCAGTCCGCTCCGGGTCGCGGAGGAGCGCGGCGACGCGCTCCATCCGCTCGCGCAGCGCGTCGACCTCGTCCGGCTCGCGGTCGGGACGGAGGAGCGCCGCCGGACCGAACACCACGCTCCGCGCCGAGGCGACCAGCCGTCGGAGCTGTCCCCGCACCTTCCCGACGGTCGAGAGCGACTCGCGCAGCACGTCGGGCAGGGCCAGCAACCGGAGGGTGTGGCCCGTCGGCGCGGTGTCGAACACCACGTAGTCCCACCCCTCGGCGTCCGCGTACTCCCCGATGAACTCGAGGGCGGCGATCTCGTCGCTCCCCGGCACGAACCCGGCCGCGAACAGCCGCTCGACGTCCTCGTCGTCGAGCCTGACGCCCGCCTCCCGGAACTCCGCCGCGAGTACCGAGACGATCCCGCGGTAGGTCTCCTGGCCCGCCTCGGGGTCGGCCTCGACGGCCCAGAGGTTCTCCGCCACGCGCGTCGGCTCGCCGCTCAACTCGGTCTCCAGGCTGTCCCCGAGGGAGTGGGCGGGGTCCGTCGAGACGACCAGCGTGCGCGCCCCGCCGCCGGCGAGGTCGAGCCCCGTCGCGGCGGCGCACGAGGTCTTTCCCACGCCGCCCTTCCCGCCGTAGAAGACGTACTCGGTCATCGCCCGACCTTGGTCCCGCGGCCGCAAAGGCGTGCGGCGCGCGGGCGCGGGGTGGGGGATCGCCGAATCGAAGGTTCCGCGCGCGACGGTTAGGGGAGATCGAGCGTGGCGTCTCCGTCACCGCCGCCGATGGCCTACCGCTACGAGCGTCGATCAGTTATCGCAGTACGGTCGTCGTGGCGTATTCTATCCGATAGGACTCTGTTTACACAAAACTCATTATCGTTGGATGAGAATAGTTGTCCGAACAGGCATGACGACTACTGCCCGCGTAAGGCGGACGTTCACTCACCGGACAGTGTGGGTGGCGCTCGCTCTCCTGAGCCCCGTTTGGGTCGTCATTGCGTTCGATATCCCGCGTGAGTCCATCCTCCTGAGCGTCATTCAGACCCTCGCAATCCCCGGATATCTACTACTCGTGGCTGTCAACCTCGTTAATCACTATACGCTACAGCTCCCCGCGACACATCCAGCGCTGTACGTCGCTGCGGCGGTACTGTTTTACCTCGCAGCGGTTCTATTCGCCGTCTTCCTCCGAAAAGCGGCGAGCGTTCTCGTGTGAGGACCTCAGCGTCAGCCTTCCAAGACGCGTCAGGCCTTCGTCTCGACACGCAGCCGACCCCGTCGACGGGGAGAGAGCGACGTGACGGTGGGAGTTCGTATGTTTCTGATGGCCTGTATAGTTCAGATGGTTTTGACAAGTAGTACGTTTTGGCTGGTTCGTACAGTTTTGATGCCAGATTCGTCCGATCGGCGTTCGCCCGCGTGCCGTCACTCGATTTCGTTGTACCAGACGTCGACGTGGTGGGTCGGTCCGTAGGACTTCCCGACGACGTCGAGTCGGCCGTCGCCGTTCATATCGGCGAGTTTCGCCTCGTGGGTCGGCACGCCGCGCTCGACGACGACCTCCTCGAACGCGCCGTCGCCGCGGTTCCTGAACACGACGTGTTCGGGATCGCCGTTCTCGCCCAGACCCATCTCCCCGACGTAGATGTCCGGTCGTCCGTCGCCCGTCAGGTCGCCGACCTGGAGGCTGTGCGGGCAGTACATGTCGTCGCGGAGGACGTGCGGCGTCCAGTCCGGCCCGTCGAACCACGCGATCTGGGCGGGGTGGGTGCCGTAGATGGGCGAGTCGCCCTCCGCGAGGACGATCTCGTCCTCGCCGTCGCCGTCGAGGTCGGCCACCGCCACGCGCACGTCGTCCCATCCCTCGACGACGGACTCGCGGTCCCACGAGCCGTCGTCGCCGCGGTGGTAGATGCCCGTTCCGGCGACGATCTCGGTGCGGCCGTCGCCGTCCACGTCGCCGACGTGGACGCCCTCGACCGAGCGGTCGCGGTCGACGACGTGGCAGTACCGGTCGGGCCACGGCTCGACGGTCGGGTCCGCGGGGACGTCGAAGTAGAAGACGGTGGCGGCCTCCTGGGAGAGGCCGACGATCTCGGGCTCGCCGTCGTCGTCCACGTCGCCGACCGCGAAGTCGTGGTACTTCTGGAAGCGGTCGGTGAGCAGGTGCTGCTCCCACGGATCGCGGGGGTCCTCCGGCTGGCGGTACCAGTAGACGTCGCCGTGGCCGTACCCCTGGCCGACGATCAGGTCGACGCGGCCGTCGCCGTCCACGTCGTGGAGGGTACCGCCGACGTCGAGGTGGAGGTCCTTCTCCGCGGCGAGGGTGTGGCGCTCCCAGCCGGGGTTCTCGTACCAGAAGACGTCCGTCTCGAAGCGGGGGAGGAGCGAGCCGATCCCCGGCAGGAGCCGGAGTTTGATCTCGGTGCCGTTGAGCGAGACCGTCGGGTAGCGGCCCATCCCGCTGACGATGACGTCGGGCCGGCCGTTTCCGGTCAGATCGGTGGTGAAGCAGGTACTCAACCGGCCACAGGGAGGGCGCGAGTCGATTCGCTCGTGCCGGAAGTGCATACCCGTCGATCGACTCCCTCGTCCGTTGTAATGACTCGCCTACCGGCACGTGACCGTCCGTTCGGCCGACCGGTCGCGCGGCGGTCCGCGGGACGGCGCGATCGGTCAGCGTCGTCGGGAGGTCGACGAACGCGACTGACGCCGTCGGTAGGAGTCCCGTAACGACCGCCGAGCCGTCGCCGTCGGCGCGTTCGAGCGGAGTGTACCCGGTTCGAACACCGGCCGTCGCGCGTGACGGTCACGCCGCCGAGCGCGGGGTATGTCACGATAGTACACGAATAACCATACGTGGTCGGAACCCAAAGCGGTGGTATGGCATCCGCGACGGTCGACGGTCGGCGCGTGCTGGTCACGGGGGGAGCGGGGTTCATCGGCAGTCACCTCGTCGACGCGCTCGTCGAGGACAACGAGGTGCGCGTCCTCGACGACTTCTCGACGGGTCGGCGCGCTCACGTCCACCCCGACGCGACGGTGATAGAGGGTGACATCCGCGATCCGGCGACCGTCGCGGAGGCGATGGCCGACGTCGACCTCGTCTTTCACGAGGCGGCGAACGCGAGCGTCACGCGCTCGGTGGACGACCCCGTTGCGAGCCACCGGGTGAACGCGACGGGGGCGCTCACCCTGCTCGAACGGGCGCGTCGAGCCGACGCGCGGGTGGTCGTCGCCTCGAGCACCGCCATCTACGGGAACCCGACGACGATCCCCGTCACCGAGGAGGAGCCGACGACGCCGACGTCGCCCTACGGCGTCGAGAAACTCGCCGTCGACCACTACGCGCGGCTGTACCACGACCTCTACGGGCTGGACACCGTCGCGCTGCGGTACTTCAACGTCTACGGACCCCGACAGGCCTGCGCGGACTACAGCAGCGTCATCACCGTGTTCCTCGAACAGGCCTGTAGCGGACAGCCGATCACCGTCGAGGGCGACGGCTCACAGATCCGGGACTTCGTTCACGTCAGCGACGTCGTGCGCGCGAACGTGCTGGCCGCGACGACCGATCGCGTGGGCGAGGCGTACAACGTCGGGACGGGGCGTAGCGTGAGCATCCTGGACCTCGCCCGACTCGTCGCCGACCTCACCGACGGGGAGAGCGACGTCACTCACGTCGATCCCCGGCCGGGGGACATCGAAGCGAGCAGGGCCGACATCTCGAAGGCGCGACGGGAACTCGGCTACGAGCCGTCGGTCGGGCTTCAGGACGGACTCGCGGCGCTCATCGACGGCGACGCGGACGGGTTCCGGCCCTGATGATGGAGCCGGAGAACGTCCCGGCGTCTTCGTCGGGGAAGAAGCAGCCGATTAACGATCGCTCGCCAGTGGCGCGATTTTTCCCGGGGAGGGTCCCGAAAACGGTGGCGTACAGCGAGTCGCAAAAATTGCACGCTAACGCCCCCCCTCACGTCGTGAAGAACGGCCTACCTCCGGCACTCGCCTGGTCGAGGGTATATAACGTCTGACGAACGCATGACGCCTGAGGACCGCTGACACGCCTATAATTCGGCGATACGGCCTGGAAAACAATCCGTGATCGGCCGAGCCAAACCTCTAGACCCCCGTATCGGTTTTCGCACGTTTTGCAAAGCATCCGCTCGGTTTTGCAGTGGCTGCATAAATCAGTTACTTATTAAGCCATTCACAGATTACACTGGAAGCGCTGACGCAGCATCGTGGGGATGCACGCGTGTCCGCCGACCACAGGGATCCGGGACGCTCGGATACGGCGGACATCTCTCCGATCTCGTCGCTGCCGTTTCGGCACGCGACACGACCGGTAGGTGCAGCCAGCGCTGCGACCAGCCACAGGTGGTATCCAATGAGCCAAACTCAACTGCAGACGCCGGACGCGCCGTCGACGGCGACGGACGACGCCGAGGTGGAACAGCTCTCGCTCGATACAGTCTTCGAGATCCTCAAAAACAGACGCCGACGTGACATCCTCAAGTACCTCTGGGACCACGACGGCTCCGCCAACATCGGCGAACTCGCGGAGCACATCGCGGCGATGGAGAACGGAATCGAGGTGAACGCCCTCTCCTCGGCGCAGCGCAAGCGCGTGTACATCGGACTCTACCAGTGTCACCTCCCGAAGATGGACGACGCGGAGATCGTCGACTTCGACAAGCACCGGGGAACCATCGAACTCCGCGAGGTGGCAGACGAGTTGACGCCATACCTCACGGAGCGGACGACCTCCCCGGCCTCGGCACCGAAGGGCAATCTCTACCTCGGACTGGCGATCGGCGTGCTCGTCTCGGGGGCCACCCTCGGTGCCCCCGTACTCGGCGGCGTCGAGCCGCTCGTGTGGACCTTCGTGAGCACGGCGGCGCTCCTCCTCGTTACGGCGAACCAGTTCCGGGCGAACGTCGAAGGGGACGACGATTCGCGGCTGGCTTCGGCCCTCGAACGACTCGACGCCGACCCGTCGGCCTCCTGAATCGGCCTCGCACCAACGTCTTCTCTCCGTCAACGACCCTCGAACACCTGACGTAGTACGTACCTAACTCGATCCGCGTACCCGTCGGTTCGTCGACAACCTGTTTTTAACAAAGGCAGTCGCCCGTCTGCTACAACCAGACAATGTGCCGTGGACATATGGCTGTCAGGCGGTGGAGAACGTCGACGATCACGGGAGGTCGCGGCCACGAACGTCGTTTCGCCGATTTTTAATACAAAATAGTAAACAACAAAAATAATAAACAGACATATGCAAGAATCAAGCGTGAGCACTCGTGCTATCGACCATCGGTGCGTGGTGAAGTCCGTCGTAGACCTCCGAGAGGTGAACTGCTGATGTGCGGGATCACCGCGTACGTCGGGACCGACGACGCCGTCGGCGGTCTCCTGACTGGGTTGTCGAACCTCGAATATCGGGGATACGATTCCGCGGGTATCGCGATCAAGAACGGGCGCGGTCTGGAGGTCATCAAGCGCGAGGGCGAACTCGCGCAACTGCGCGAGGCGGTCGGGAGCGAGCGGCCGACCGGGACTATCGGGATCGGGCACACCCGCTGGTCGACCCACGGCCCGCCGACCGACGAGAACGCCCACCCCCACACGGACTGTTCGGGGCGCATCGCGGTCGTCCACAACGGCATCATCGACAACTACGACCGGCTCCGCGCGGAACTCGCGGCCGAGGGCCACGAGTTCGAGAGCGACACCGACACGGAGGTCGTCCCGCATCTCATCGAGTCGGAACTCGAGGGCGGCCGGTCGCCGATCGACGCCTTCCGGGCGGCCATCGACCGCTTAGACGGGAGCTACGCCGTCGCCTGTTTGATCGACGGCGAGGACGTCGTCTACGCGACGCGCAACGGTTCGCCGCTCGTGCTCGGGCGGGCCGACGGTCGCTACTTCCTGGCGAGCGACGTCCCCGCGTTCCGAGAGTACACGGACGAGGTCGTCTACCTTGAGGATACGGACGTCGTCGTCGTCCGTCCCGAGGGGTACGAGATCACCGACCCGAACGGGGTGCCGGTGAACCGGTCGGTCGAGACCGTCGACTGGGAGCCCGAGGCGGCGGGGAAGTCGGGGTACCCACACTACATGCTGAAGGAGATCAACGAACAGCCCGAATCGCTCCGTCAGACCCTCCACGGTCGCATCGACGCGCTCGCGGGGAAGGTCGACCTCCCCGAGTTCCCGCCCGGGACGTTCGACGACGTCCGGCAGGTGCAGTTCATCGCCATGGGGACCTCCCACCACGCCGGGATGTACGCCGCGTCGGTGCTCACCGCTCACGGCGTCCCGGCGAACGCGTACATGGCGGGGGAGTACGCGGACTGTCCGCCGCCCGCCGACGAGCGCACGCTGGTGGTCGCGGTCACCCAGAGCGGTGAGACCGCAGACACGCTCAACGCGCTCCGTCGCGCCCGCGACGCGGGGGCGCGGACGCTCGCGGTCACGAACGTCGTCGGGTCGAGCGTCACCCGCGAGTGCGACGACGAACTGTTCATCCGCGCGGGGCCGGAGATCGGCGTCGCCGCCACCAAGACGTTCAGTTCGCAGGTCGCCGCGCTGACGCTGTTGAGCGAACGCATCGCGAGCGACATGACGGGCGTGGCGAGCGCCGGTGCGCGCGACGTGCTGTCCGCGCTCTCGGAACTCCCGGGTAACGTTCAGCACCTGCTCGACGACACGGCCGCCCGCGAGGTCGCGGAGGCGCTCTACGGCTGTGACGGGTACTTCTTCATCGGCCGCGGACCCGCCTACGCCGTGGCGCTTGAGGGGGCCCTGAAGATGAAGGAGATCAGCTACGAGCACGCGGAGGGCTTCGCCGCGTCGGAGCTGAAACACGGGCCGCTCGCGCTCGTCACGCCCGAGACGCCGATCTTCGGGATCCTGACCGACGACGACGAGACGAAGACGCTGAACAACCTGAAGGAGGTCCAGGCGCGCGGCGCGCCCGTCATCGTCGTCGCCACGCCGCGCCACGCGGCCGCGGCCTCGTTCGCCGACTACGTCCTCGAGATCCCGGAGACGGAGCCGGAGGCCGCCGGCATCCTCGCGAACGTCCAGCTCCAGCTCGTCGCCTACCACGCCGCAGACCTCCTCGGGCGACCGATCGACAAGCCGCGCAACCTGGCGAAGAGCGTCACCGTGGAGTGAGCGCGGATCTCCCCGCCGACCACCGTCCGCCTCCCGTGGCGGACGTACGCCGGAGGCGGGGAGGGCCACGGATCTCCCCGCCGACGCTCCCGAGCGTCTCGGCGCGAGGGATCACCGGAGGCGGGGAGGGCTACGGATCTCCCCGCCGACACGCGCCGTCGCTCGTGACGGTGCACATCGGAGGCGGGGAGGACCACGAGTCTGCCCGCTGACACTCGGTTCCTCCCACGGTCGGCCGCGGTCGGGGCCGCCGATCTCGACCCGGACGCGGCGATGAATCGTGGCCCGGCGGTCCACTGCGCTTAAGGCGTTCCTCCGTGATCGATCGTGTGAGTTGGACGAGGCGCTACACTAATAGATCGGGGAAATGATAGCTGACACGGGCATGAGCAGGCGTTCATCGTGGAGAAACGACGAGACGGGCGACGGGTCTCCGCGGGGAAAGCGGGGCCGTCAGGGGGTGCGCTGACGTGTCCGATCCGGATCCGCAGTTGGCGGAACTGCTCGATCACCTCGGCGACGGCGTGTCGCGGTCGGTCCTCGCGGCCTGCGCGAGCGAGACGCGGAGCGTCGGCGAACTCGCCACGATGTGTGAGGTCTCCGAGGCGACGATCTACCGGCGGTTGAACCGTCTCATCGATGCCGGACTGCTGGAAGAGCGGACGCGGATCGGGTCGAGTTCCGTCTCGGGCGGCAAGGAGTACCGGACGGCGGTGCACCACCTCGAGATCCTGCTCGGCGAGGAGGGGATCACCGTCCGGACGGACGGTCTCGACGGAGGGGAGGAGCCGCTGCCCACCTTCACGGTGTTCGACCCGGACGAGCGTGCGGACGACGGGACGCGAGTCGTCGACATCCAGCTGAAGCTCCCCGAACACCTCTTCAGCGAGTTCCTCACCGTCTGGGCGGAGTTGAACAAGCGCGCAGAGGCGAACGCCGAAGGCGCTCGGAGCGAGGGCGACCTACGCGAGGGCGATCCGAACGAGGACGACCCAAACCGGGACGGCCCGGCCGATGGACAGTAGTATCGTCGCCGACTAGCGAACGGAAGTCCCGCCGACGATGAATTTCGACGACGCACCCCCGTCCGACGAGCCGCGTACAGCCGACCACTACCAGCACCCGGACTGCGTGGAGGTCGTCTACGCCGTCGCGGAGGGGCGCGTGCTCACCCTCCGCGAGTACGACAGCCCGGAGGCGTTCGAGCGCGCCGTCGCCGACGCGCGGTACCTCGGGATCCACGAGGGCGTTGAGGCGCTCCCCGGTCCCGAGGCGTTCGCGGACGAGGGGAACGGGAGGGACCACGAGGACGAAGAGGGGGCGACGGACGATCGGACGGACGAAGTCGACAGTCACGACGAGAACGACGACCCCGCCTAGAAATAGGTCAGAATAGGAAGATTTTCAGCGATGTGAGTTCGAACAGCGCCGGGAGGACCGGCCGAGGCCGCGTCTGTCGCCGTCTCGGAGTTGCCGAAGGTTTATTATAGCTGGTGCTGGATTTTCAGGTGGCTTCCCCGGTTCGCGTGCCAGTTCGTGTGCCAACAATCGTGCTGCGGGCCAGGGAAGCTACTCGACGCCCGACACGAGCCGGCGAATCGTGTGCCAGCCGGTTATCGTCCCTCGGCGTTCCGATACCACGCCCACGCGTCGGGAACCAGATCCCTGAGCGGCCGGTACGTGTAGCCGAGTTCCTCCCGCGCCTTCCGACTGCTGTAGAAGAGTCGCTTCGTCGAGAGCCGCGCCATCTCCCCGTCGAAGGGGAACATCCGCGTTCCGAGACGTTCGTTCACCCGACCGACGATCGGTCCGGCGGCGTGGATGAGCACTGGCGGGAGTTCGACCGCCGGTTTCTGCCCGCCGACGAGCGTGGCGATGACGGTGAGCGCCTCCGAGTAGGTGAGGTTCTCGCCGCCAAGGACGTAGTGTTCGCCCGCCGCTCCCCGCTCCGTGGCGGCGACGATCCCGTCGACCACGTCGTCGACGCCGACGAAACTCGCGCCGCCGGGCGGGTGGACGACGGCGAGCGGGTTGTCCACGAGCGCGAACATCCGTCCCGTGAAGTTCTCGTCGCGCGGACCGAAGATCGAGGTCGGGTGGACGGTGACCACGTCGAGGCCCGCCTCGCCGTACTCGTCGCACAGCGCCTCGGCGGCCGCCTTCCCGCGCTGGTACGCGCCGACGGGTTCGGCGACGTCGTCCTCGGTCGCGGTCCCCCGGGCGCGACGGGTGCCCGCGGTGCTGGTGAACAGGACGCGCTCGACGCCGTGTTCCCGCGCGGCGTCGAGCACGTGGTCGGTCCCGTCGCGGTTCACCCGCTCGACCGTCTCCGCGTCGCCGGCCTGCAGGCCGATGCCGGCGAGGTGGAAGACGTAGTCGTGGCCCTCGACGGCCGCGCTGACGGCGTCGGGGTCGAGCACGTCCATCGTGGCCCACGACACGTCGACGTCGTCGAGCGCGGAGACGTCCGAGGTCGGCCGGCGCGTCCCGGTGACCTCCCAGTCTCCCTCGGCGAGCGCCGCACAGAGGTGCGAGCCGAGGAAGCCCGTCGCGCCGGTGACGAGCGCCCGATCAGGCATCGGAATCACCCATGAACTGCGGCGGTAGCAGGTCGCCGGTGACGCGGGTGTACAGCCGATAACCCGTCTGCATGACCGGGGAGGTCTCTCCGGTCTCGCCGCGCTCGTTCGGGAGGCGGTCCGCGATCTCGTCGAGATCGAGGTCGCTGACGGGGGGCGTCCGGACGCCGTGGGGCGCGAGGTAGGGCACGTCCTCGGGGTCCTCGTTCACGAGCCGAGCGGCGGCCGCGTCGAGCGTCGGCGCGTCCGAACTCGCGAGCAGGAACCCCGATCGGTGGGGCGCGCCGGTGTACGTGTACGTGCCGTCGAGCAGGACGGCCTCGGGGTCGCACACCGCGGCCGCGGCGACGACGTCGGCCGCCGTCGCGTCGGCGGCTTCGCGGCCGAGCGCGCCGAAGGCGGTCGCCGCCATCCCCGCGACGAACCCGAAGTCGGGGTCCGTCCGCAGCGTCGGGACGGTCACGAGCGTCTCCGAGTCGAGCGGCTCCGGCACCGTCACCCGCCGGCGGCGCTCGCCGATCGTGACGGTCCGGTCGACCGATCCGGCCGCGCCGAGGTCGACCACGTCCACGTCGAGGCGGTCTACCACCTCGTCGTAGCCGAGGAACCGGGCGCAGCGGTCGCCCTCGATCCAGGGCGAGTCGGGGAGACAGAGGAGCGCCTCCGTCCCGCGTCCCTGCAGGAACTCGATCAGGACCTCGATCACGTCAGGGTTAGTGACGAGTCCCGTGCTCGGGTGGTAGGGGTAGTGCATATCGGGCAGGACGAGGACGCGGTCGTCCGACGCCGCGCCGTCGAGGAGGTCCATCACGGCGTCCGCGAGCGACGCCGGCGTCCCGTCGAGCGCCCGGCCCGCGACGCGAGCGCTCACTCGGTCACCTCCACGAGCGCCGCGTCGGCGTCCGCGATGCGGTAGGCCTCTCTGACGTGTTCGACCATCCGCAGGCCCGTCTCGCCGCCGACGGGCGGCTCCTCGCCGTCGCGCGCGGCGGCGAGGAAGTCACGCAGCGCCCAGTAGTGGGCCTGGTAGTAGTACGTCGGCTTGAAGTACTCCGGTTCGTCGCCGCGCAGGCGGCGGCCGAGGTTCTCGAGCGCGGACCGGGCCGCGTAGGAGGTGAACCGCTCGGGGACGTAGTCGGTGCTGACCACGGAGTCCGCGATGCCGTCGAGGCGGAGGTAGCTCGTCACGTCCGGCGGCGTCTCCCACTGGAAGAACCCACAGGAGAGCGTCGCCGTCGTTCCGCGCTCGCCCCTGACGACGACCGTGGCGGCGTCCTCGTAGGGGAGGTTCAGCTGTCGGTCGGTGACTGCGTGCTCGACGGTGAGGTCGCCGAAGAACCACTCGAGCACGTCGAGCAGGTGGATGCCGAGGTCCATCAGCGCCCCGCCGCCGGTCGCCCCGGGGTCGAGCTGCCAGGTCGGCACCGTCGATCGGGCGGGCGGCGCGTCGAACGGGCCGTTGTTGATCCGCGAGATCGACGCGACGGGGACGTGGCCGAGTCGCCCCTCGTCGAACAGTTCCTTCAGGCGTCGCATCTCCGGCTGGTAGCGGATCGTGTGGTCGACGCCGATCGAGACGCCCGCCGCCTCGGCCGCGTCGAGCATCCGGCGACCCTCCTCCGGGGTTCGGGCGAATGGCTTCTCGACGAAGACGTCACAGCCCGCCTCGGCGGCGGCGACCGTGGCGTCGGCGTGGAGGAACGGCGGGAGCGCGACCACGACCGCGTCGAGCGATTCGGACGCGAGGAGGTCGGCGTAGTCGTCGTAGGTGCGGCGGACGCCGAGGCGCTCGGCGCGGGCGCGGTTCCCCTCGATCGCGTCGGCGGCCGCGACGACGTCGACCCCCTCGAGCGTGCTCGCGGTCTGGAGGTGCACCGTCCCAATGTGGCCGACGCCGAGGAGACCGACGGCCAGTTCACGCGGCATCGGCGTCCCCCCCGGCCGACCGTCTACCGATGCTACTCGGCGGCGTCGTGATCGTCATTACCGAAACACCACCACACTGCGCCATCTTGTTATACACCGGCTACCTGATTCGAGGAGAGAGTCCCGGCGTTCACGCCGGGGAGGATGTCATCGTCGGGACTCCACCGCGTCGCGGATCGCACCGTACGCGTTGGTCAGTTTGAGCAGGTAGGTGAGGGCGTAAAACAGGAGTTTCTCCGAGAGCGAGAGGTCGTCCCAGCCGCGGAGCGCGTTCCGCACCTGCCCCGGGGTCGCCGGGAGGTAGATGGCGGGGTTGAAGATGAGCTGCGCCGAACTCCCGTAGCGCTCGGGGTAGATGCGCCGGAGCTGGTTCTTGCCGCGGCCGATGCGGATCGACTTCTTCACGAGCGCCTTCAGCGTCGTCCGCGTCGGGTGGTACATGTCGATGTCGGGGGCGTACCCGAGGGTCCACCCCGCCTGATAGACGCGGTGGCCGAACTCGCGATCGCCGCTCGACGTGAACCGCACGTCGAACGGCCCCACGTCATCGACGACCTCGCGGCGAACGACGAGACAACACGTCGGCGCGTAGTGAAACTCGGAGACGTAGTCCTCGATGGGGAAGCCACTCAGCCGGTTGAACTTCGCCGCGAGCGACTCCTCGCCGACGGAGTACAGTCTGACGTTGCACGCGAGGTAGTCGATCTCGTCCTCCTCCATCGTCTCGACGACGCGCTCGAGCCAGTCGGGGTCGACGGTCATGTCCGCGTCGATGAACGCCACGACGTCGCCCGACGCGCAGTGAAGCGCACGCGTACGCGCCGCGTACGAACTCTGCCGGCGACGTTCGTCGAGCGCCGTCAGGTGGTCGAACCGCTCCGCGTACTCCTGTGCGACCGCCCGCGTGCCGTCGTTGGACCGGTTGTCGACGACCAGGATCTCGTAGTGGTCCTCGGGATACGTCTGATCGATGAGCGTATCGAGGGTCGCGCGAAGCCCCTCGGGGTCGTTGTAGACCGGAACGATGACGGACACGAACGGCACGGTCGCCCTAGCGGCCACGGCCGTCGTCCCCGCTGCGGTAGTAGATTGCTCCGTCATGATGTGCGAACCTCTGACGCCGGTCGCGAGCGACCGGTCGTCCCGAGCGACCGGCGACCGACCGCCGTGTCCGGTGCGATCGGCCGCGGCCCGTCGGGCCGAGCGGGAGAACGTACCCGCTCGCACTCGACGGCAATACATCGATCGTACTTTTAGTTGTATCTGATTCTCCCGGCGGTCGCGGACCGTTGCACCTGATTGTGCCGACGATAAGTGGTGCGTAATAAATACGCGCGGCGTCACGTTCCCCCACGTTCACCCTCCGTCGGGGGACGCCTCGTAGCGGTACACCTCGATGCCGACGTACTCCTCGTGCCACGTCCGCTGGCGACCGTCGCTCGCGATCGCCTTGAGGCGCGCGTCGTCCTCGTCGCCCGTGTGAGAGAGAACCAGCCACACCTCCTCGTGACCGGCCATCTTCCGTCTGATCTCCGCGTTGCTGGTTCGCTCGGTCCCGTTGGGCGCGTTGTCCGCGTTGACGGGCGTGACGACGAGGTCCCCGCGGGTCCCGTAGTACTCGACTGCGCGCTCGGTGACCTGATCGGCGACGACGACCAGCGCGCCCTGATCGGCGCGTTGCTCGATGTCGGCGACCGCCTCGTCCCACTGCTCGCGCGTGTCGGTGGTGAGGTCGAAGACGGTCGGCGGGAGGAGCGCGACGACGAGGAGCGCGACGAGCGCGATCCGGACGTGCGAGCGCTTCGCCCGCGAGAGGCCGTGGCCCACGAGGAGATAGAGCGCGAAGGAGGCGGCGAGGGTGTAGCGCGGCCAGAAGACGGGCGTGACCACGTACGAGACGACGAGCGGGAGGAGGAACGTCCCGGCGATCCAGAACAGCAGGAGGTGGACGCCCCACGCGTCGGTGAACTCGATACGCTCGCCGAGGTCCCGGACGGTCCGCGCCGGGCGACGGACGTCGATCGCGGCCGAGAAGCACCCGTCGGTGACCGCGAGGACGAGCAGCCCGCCGATCAGCGCCGAGACGTACGCCAGCGCCGGGAGGATCCCCGTCCGCGCGAAGTAGCCCGTCAGGACCGTGAAGACGAGCAGGGGCGTCGGAAGCGGGATGTAGTCGAGGGTCACCCCGCCGCCGAAGCGCAGGACGAACCCGGCGACGAGCGGGAGTACCGCGAGCCCGAGCGCGGCCTGCGTGCCGACCGCCCGGCGGAGGTCGCCGATTCGCCCCCGCAGGAACTCGAAGCCGAGGAACGCGCTCTCGCCGGCGACGACGAACAGGGCGAAGGGATGGGTGTAGACGAGCAGGATCGTAACGAGCGCGTAGGCGGCCGCCGTGGCCCGCGACTCGGTCCGGAGGTAGCGGACGAAGAGGTAGAGCGAGGAGAGCGCGAGGAACGCCAGCAGCGTGTACATCCGGACCTCCTGGGCGTGGTAGACCTGCACCTGTGCCAGCGCGTAGACGAGCGCGGCGACGAGGCCCGCCACGTCGTCGAACAGCTCGCGACCGACGAGGTAGAACAGGGGGATCGTCGCGATGCCGAACAGCGCGGAGAACGAGCGCAGGGCGACCGCGGACAGCCCGAAGACCGACGCCCACAGGTCGAGCAGGACGTAGTAGAGCGGCAGGTGCGGCTGGTTGAGCGGGATGACCACGAACAGTTCGAGCGCGCCGTAGCGCCTGATGTACTCGAGCGTGATGAGTTCGTCCGTCCAGAGGCTCTCGATCCCGAGACCGTACAACCGCACAGCCGCGCCGACGAGGACGACGAGCGCGAGCGCCACCTGCGTCCTGCTCGCGCGAACGACCCGCTCTGACATTGGTGGAGCTAATCAGGACCCGCAGATAATCATACTGGCCGACGCGGGGTCACTCTCTTGGCGTATAGAACTGAAATAAAGACAGTGTCGGCAGCGTGTATTCGTACGCCGCCGCGACGAACCGTCACGTCAGAGGTGAACGGTGTCCGTCGCCTCAGTCAGCGAGTCGATCCCGGCCCGGAGCGTGGCGACCGGGTCCTCGGGGTGGTCGTGTTCGAAGACGAGCCAGTCGATCCCGTTGCGCTCCGCGGCCCGCGCCGCGCCGGGGAAGTCGACGAGTCCCCGGCCGGGGTTCGTCGAGCGGGCGGACGCCAGCGGCCCGGGGTCGTCGTCGACGACGACGTCCTTCATGTGGACGAGCGAGGCGCGATCGCCGACGAAGTCGATGACGTCGGCCGGATCGTACCCCGCGGCGGTGACGCCGCCGACGTCGACCTCGAAGGAGACGGCCTCCGGGCTGGTCCGCCGGACGAGCCTGCCGTAGGCGGTCGATTCGACGGACGCGGCCGGGGTGGGCGGGGAGGCCGTCGCGCGCAGCGCACGGTCGCCGAGCAGTCCGAGGCCGGTCTGGACCTTGCTCGCGCCGGGCGAGTGGGGGTGGACGGCGGTGAAGAGTCGGTCGAGGAAAGACGGCCGCTCGACCGGCAGGAAGTCGTGGACCTGGTTGTGGTAGACGAGCGAGAGCCCCCGGTTCGCGAGCGCCGACCCGACGGCGTTCAGCCGGGCGGCCAGCTCGTCGACGCGTCCCGGCGTCCGGTAGTGCGTCGGGGGCAGGTGCGGGATCGCGAGGCGGGAGACGCCGAGCGTCCGGTACCGCTCCGCGACCCCGTCGAAGTCGGCCTCGATCGCGCGGAGGTCGACGTGCGCGCCCACGGGTTCGACGCCCGTCTCGGCGAGCGCGTCCCGAACCGCTTCGGGGTCGGCCTCGGCGACGCGCGTGGCGAACTCGACGCCCTCGAAGCCGACCGCCGCGACCCGGCGGATCAGTTCCGGCAGCGATTCGTCGATGTCCCGCACGGTGTACAGCTGGATCGCGGGACGCGTCACGGCGACCACCCTCGTGCCCGGTGTACGCAACGGACGGCGAACGACGGTTCCATGTCCACAGGTCACCACGTTCGACGGTATTGTAATAACGCACCTACGGCCGGGAGTCGGGGATCTCGCGTCGGGCCGTCGGCACGAATGTAGATTAACTGTTACATATCGTCGCCCGACGGCGGTCGTACCGCGAGAGGGGGGACGACTCGAAGCGCCCGGGCCGCGGACCGCAGTCAGCGACTACCTCGGAGCGGGAGAGACCAGCAAGTACTTACCGAGATACGTGCTCACACCCGTCGTGATACCGCGAAGGTCCGGGGCGCGAACGGACGAGTCGGCGGACGGGAGGTGGGGGCTGGTGACGGTGCTGCTCCTGCTCTGCGTGGTCGTGGCACCCCTGCTGGCACTTTCGCCGAGCGACGCCTCGAGCGCGGTCCTGGCGGGTGCGCTCGGTCTGACGTCGTCGTACCTCGCGACGACCTGGACGGTCGAGCGGACCGACGCCGCCGCGGTCGTCGGCGAGGAGTGAGATCGACGGGCCGGACGGGTTCGACGGCGCGAGCGGAGCCGAAGCCGCGGGTCACCCGCTGACGGCGGAGACGACGCTCCGGAAGTTCCGCTCCAGCCCCCAGCCGAAGCCCCGGTCGAGCACCAGCACCGCGAGGGCGTACGAGACGGCCCCGGCGATGATCTGGACGGCGAAGACGCCGAGCGCCGGGAGGACGGCGTCCGCGGCCACGCCGGCCGCGACCACGACCACGAACATGGCGAGGCTCGCCACGAGGGGGAAGACGACCTCCCGGGCGATGCGCCCGTACGACGTGTCGATGATGCCGATGAGGTAGTAGATGTCGAGGGGCATCATCGGGAAGAACTGCACGGCGACGATGGCGAGCGAGACGAGTTCGATACCGCGGAGTTCGACGCCGAACACGGCCATCGCGAGTTCCGGGCCGTAGAGGATCGATCCGGGCACGAGCACCGCGAGCAGCACGACGCGGAGGAACGAGAACTTCGCGATGATGTCGGGGCGGCCCTGGGCCTTGAAGACGGGTCCCATTGTCGCCATCATCGAGCGCATCAGCCCGTAGATGGCGAGGATCTGCATCGTGCGGACCATCGGAAGCCAGTCCTCCCCGAGGAAGGCGGCGATGAACGCGGGCGTCACGGCGATGATGCCGAGCGACATGGGAAAGGAGAGGACGGTCGTCACCTGCAGGGTGCGGAAGTAGGCGTCGCGCAGCAGGCGAGCGTCGTCCTGGAGTTTCGAGTACGCGGGGAACGTCACGTTCGAGATGACGTGGGTGACCTCCGTCGCGGGCGCGTTCGAGAGCTGGTAGGCGTAGCGGTAGAAGCCGAGCGCGGTCGTGGAGACGAGCGCCCCGACGACCACGTCGTCGCCCTCGTTGTAGAGGAAGTAGAGGATCGACGTCGCCGTGATCCACTTGCCGTAGTTCGTGATCTCCTTGGCGTGGCCGAGGTCGAACTCGGGTCGCGGGCGGTAGCCGTGCATGAGATACGAGACGGCCATGCGAACGAAGTCGGAGATCACGTACCCGAGCACGAGCGCCCACACCGTCTGGTAGGTGTAGGCGTACCAGATGGCGAAGACGAACTGGATGACCGAGCCGCTGAGGGTGTAGACGAACTGCTTGTCGAACTCGAGGTCCTTCTGGAAGTAGACGGTCGCCGGGTTGCGAAGCCCGACGAACACCTGCGAGAGGCCGATCACCCGGAGTAGCGGGACCGCCGCCTCCGTGTCGAACAGCATGCCGATGTACGGTGCGGCGAAGTAGAGGATGCCGGCGAGGAGGACCCCGCGCGCGATCTGGAGCGTCCACGCCGTGTTGAGCATGTCGTCGACGTTCTCGTCCTTGTTGTAGATGAGCGACGAACTCAGCCCGAGGTTCGAGAACTGCCGCAGCGCGCTGACCGCGAGGAGGGCGATCCCCATCAACCCCAGCGCCCGCGGCCCGAGCAACCGACCCATCACGATGAGCAGGATGATCTGCAGCAGCCGGTCGGTGACGTTGAGCGCGCCGACCCACATGCCGCCCTTGACCATCCGCTCGCCGACGCCGTCGCCGCTCGGCGTCACCAGTCGCTTGAGACGTGAGAGCAACCCGCGACCGCTCATCGCAACCACGCGCCCGCCCGGCGCACCGCCGCGGCCGCCGCTCCCGGCTGGAGGGCCGACCCGCGCACTCTAGTCATTCTGGACACCCTCGGGGAGAGACGGGCATTGTTATGACTCGACTAAGCCCGCAACGAGCGTGTGAAAACGTATCGATGAGCGTGAACGACCGGGGCGAAAGGATGTGCTTAACCAAGCGTTAGGGACGGAAACGAGTGGGAAATGGAATCGGCCGGCGATCACGAACCGCTGGTGAGCGTCGTCGTCCCGACGTACGGTCGTCCGACGTTCCTCCCGGAGGCGGCCCAGAGCGTCCTCGACCAGACCCACGAGCGCGTGGAACTCGTCATCGTCGACGACCACTCGCCGGAGCCGGTCGGCCCGGTGCTCGCCGACCTCGACGTCGGCCCGGAGGCGTCGGTGACGTGCGTCCGCCACGAGCGCAACCGGGGCGCGAACGCCGCCCGGAACACGGGGATCCGCACCGCCAGCGGCGAGTTCGTCGCGTTCATCGACGACGACGATCACTGGCACGAGACGAAGCTCGAACGCCAGCTCGAACGGTTCGACGACCCGGCGGTCGGTCTCGTCTACACCGGACAGCGCTACGTCACCGGCGACGAGGTGAACCACGTCCTCCGACCGACGGTCCGCGGCGACGTCACCGAGGAACTGCTCCGCGGTGCGCCGTTCGGCACGTTCTCCACGCTGATGGTTCGCGCGTCGGTGATCGACCGCGTCGGCCTGCTCGACGAGCGGTTCCCCTGCTGGCAGGACCGGGAGTGGCCGATCCGCCTCTCGACCGCCTGCCGCGTCGAGGCGGTCGACGAGCCGCTCGTCGACCACCGCATGGCGGATCACGAGCAGATCAGCGACAACCTGGAGGTAAAACGCGACGTCGCCTACCCCCTGTTCGTGGAGACCTTCCGCCCCCTCGCGGCCGAGTACGGCCCGACGACGGTCCGAGAGATGATCGCCTCTCGCGCCGCTGTCGTCGCCTCGACCGCGCTCAAGACGGGTCACTACGGGGACGCGCGGCGGTTCGCCCTCCGCGCGATACGGGCGTGGCCGCTCTCGCTCGCGCCGTATCTCCTCCTCGCGCTGTCGCTCGGCGGCCCCCGCGCGTTCAGCACCGTCCAGCGGACCAAACGGTCCGTCGTCAGGCACTTTCGGTGAATCGGTGAGATAGCCGCCGCATAACAATACCCGCACGGTGATTCGTGAGGGCCAATGCAGGCAGTCGTACTCGCCGCGGGGAAGGGGACCCGCCTCCGCCCGCTCACCGACGACAGACCGAAGGGCCTGGTCGAGGTCGACGGGGAGCCGATCCTCACCCACTGCTTCGAGCGGCTCGTCGACCTCGGCGCGGACGAGTTCGTCGTCGTGGTCGGATACCGCAAGGAGGACATCATCGACCACTACGGGGACAGCTTCGACGGCGTCCCGATCACCTACTGTCATCAGCGCGAGACCAAGGGGCTGGCCCACGCGCTGCTGACCGCAGAGGAGTACATCGACGACGACTTCATGCTCATCCTCGGGGACAACATCTTCGAGGCGAACCTCGCGGACGTGGTGCGCCGCCAGTCCGAGGACCGCGCGGACGCCGCCTTCCTCGTCGAGGAGGTGCCCTACGAGGAGGCTTCCCGCTTCGGCGTCTGTAACACGAACGACTACGGCGAGATAACGGAGGTCGTCGAGAAGCCCGAGGACCCGCCGTCCAACCTCGTGATGACCGGGTTCTACACGTTCTCCCCGGCTATCTTCCACGCGTGTCACCTCGTCCAGCCGTCGAACCGCGGCGAGTACGAACTCAGCGACGCGGTCGACCTCCTCATCCGGAGCGGGCGCACCATCGACGCGATCCCGCTCGACGGCTGGCGGATCGACGTGGGCTACCCCGAGGACCGCGACGAGGCCGAGCGCCGACTGCGGGCCGCCCGCGGTGCCGAGGAGGAAGTCGCCGAGTCCGCGGGCGACTGAACCCGGACGGCCCGGCCCGCGACCGGACGCCGTCTTCCGGTCCGCTACCTCGTGAACCGGCGTGGCCGGAGTAGCGCGCGGCTAACAATAGCCCGTCCGGGGAATACGTCGGGTAGCCGTGTCGCAACGCGCCGCCAGTCTCGACTCACGCGCCGCCGGACGCGCTCGATCCGCGAGCGACGACCGCGAGCACGCGTCGTCGGTGCTCGTCGTCACCGACTTCACGCGGAACCTCTCGAAGATCGAGCGCCACGTCGGGCCGCTGGCCGAGACCGCGGACGTGACGATGGTCTGCATCACCGGCGACGACGGACTCGACGGCATCGACTACCGGACCGTCCCCTCCCTCGGCGTGCGGCCGCTCGGCCTCGCGCTGATGCTCGTCGCCGCCCTCTACGAGGCGTGGCGCGACGACTACGACGCCGTCGCCTCCTTCTCGCTGCTCCCCCACGGCTGCATCGCGCTGGCCGTCGGGACCGCCTTCGGGATCCCGGCTCACCTCGGCATCATCGGCATCGACCTCGACGTCCACGCGCGCTCGCGCTACGGGCCCGCCGTGCGCTGGCTCATCCGCCGCTTCGACGCGATCTCGGTGCCCGGAACGGCCTTCCGCGACCAGCTCGTCGCAATGGGCGTCCCGCGCGAGCGGGTCGAGGTCCTCGCCAACCCCATCGACGTGGGGACCTACCGCCCGAACCCCGACGCCGAGGTCGACTACGACCTCATCTGGGTCGGTCGGTTCGACGCGGAGAAGGACCCGCTCCTGTTCGTCGACGCGCTCGGGGAACTCCGCGAGCGCGGGCGGGCGGTCGACGCGGTGATGCTCGGCGACGGGCCGCTCCAGGACGCCGCGGAGCGACGCGCGCGCGAGCGCGGCCTCGGGGGGACCCTCGACCTCCCCGGGTGGGTCGACGACCCCGTCGAGTACTACTGGCGCTCGCGGGCGTTCGTGCTCACCTCCGAGCGCGACGCGCTCCCCCTGACGCTCGTGGAGGCGATGGCGACCGGCCTGGGCTGCGTCGTCCCGGCCGTCGGGAACGTCCCCGACGTGGCGCGCGACGGCGAGACGGCGCTCGTGCTCGAGGAGATGACCGCGGGGACGCTCGCGGACGCGCTCGACCGACTGCTGGCCGACGACGACCTGTGCGCCCGCCTCGGGGAGAACGCGGCGGGCGTGGCCGACCGCTACTCGTACGAGGCCGCCGCCGAGGACTGGGTGCGGATCCTGGAGACGCTGGGCGTCAGATGAGCGGGCCCAAACTAGCCGGTTAGAGGAGGCACGCGGTAGCCATCCAGTCGGTGAGGGAGATCGTTTGGGCCAACTCTCGTGAAATGTGGGGGGTGGGGGGCGCTGATAAGTCACGTTTAGAGACACGTTTGCGGTCTTCGGACACCGCGTTTCTGCTGAAACCAGATCGGTGAGACAGTCGAGATCGTGGAAACCGTCGGCTGGGTTGCCGGTTCGGCCACGCTCCTGACCGGCTACGACCGAAACCGGATTTCAAACGTACCCGCTAAGATTACCGCTGCCGTGACGGCCACGTCTCGACGACGCGGTGGCTCACCGCTCTGAGGGCTCAGGGATCTCCGGAGGTCGGGGCTTCTCGGGGAGCCAGCGGCGATCTACGCGCTCGCGGACGACCGGCTTCCGGCTCCCGAGAGCATGTCCACCTCGATCGTCACCTCGTCGTAGGGGACGAACGGGGCTTTCGCCCGTCCCTCCTCGCGGAAGTAGACGATTCCGTAGTCGGCGAGCAGGTTCACGTCGGCCGTGACGTCGCTCGGGTTCCGGCCGAGACGGTCGGCGAGCTTCCGGATACTCTCCGGTGGATCGTTCTTGACGCTCCGCAGTAACTCGACGCGTCGCTGCGTGAGTAGCTTACGCAGATCCTCGGGGTTACCGAAGTTGAGGAGGTGTGGCACCTGCTCTCCAGCCTCGAAGCGCGCGGCGAGCGCGATCTCTCGTTCGGTCGCCGCTTCCTGCGAGTCCGCCGTGATCAGCAGTTTCGAGGGGTACTCCGCGCTCTCTGGTCCCGGAGCAGCCGTATCTTCCGGATCGATCATCGTTCGTTCACCTCGCGTTTGAACGCCCGAACGTGCGACGCCAATCCTCGAACTCGATCCCTTCGACGCCCTCGGGTGTGTGTCGGTGGTGCATTCCTACTCCCTCTCGATAGTGCGAGTTGTCGTAGCGCAGGATCGTCGCCCCGTCGGCGGCGGTGTACTGAAAGCGGTACTTGATCCCCTCGGGGTAGTCGTCGCTTTCCGGAACGTTCCACGCGCGCATTTCGTACCGACTCCCGTCGGGAAACTCGTTGTCCGCCCGGTAGAGCAACGTCGCCAACGTACTCGCACCCGTACGCCGATAGAGCGGAGACGAGGATAAACGTTAGGGTGTAAGGCAAACACCCGTACATAGTGGACGTGAGCGTTTACCTCCCCCGCGGGACCCGACGCTACAGGTAGCCCAGATCCTCGAGTCGCTTCTGGGTCTCCTCGGCGGTCGCCGCCCGGTCGGACTCGACGCCGGCCTCGGCGACGATCGTCTTCCGTGTCTCCCCCTCGACCACGAGCCAGGGCACCTTCACGAGGTGCTCGGTATGGATGCCCTCGGGGTGGCCGTACATCCGCATCGGGACGGGACAGGGGGTGGGGCGCTCGCCGAGCAGGTTGCCGTGGTCCGACGTGACGACGGTGGTGCCCGGGAGGTGATCGAGCAGCGTCTCGACGTGCGGGAGCGCGATCTCGAGGTTCTCGCGGTAGGCCCGCCAGACGGTCTCCCGATCGATCGCGCCGCGCTTGAGCATGTCCCAGACGTGTTCGTAGTCCTGTTCGGCGTCCGCGCCGTCGGCCAGTCGCTTCGAGAGTTCCATGCCGGCCTGCTTCCCGATGAGGTCGCGGCCGGTCGGCCCGATGAACGGGTAGTGTGGCTGGACGAAGTGCGCGATGAGGCGTTTCTCCGGGTAGCGCTCGGCCGCCTTCACCGTCTCCTCGGCCATCGCCTCGGGGTGGACCGTGTTGAGGTCGTCGTCCCAGTGGTCCTGCCAGACGGAGACGACCGCGTGGAACGTATCGGCGGGGAGCCGAACGTCGACCTGGGGGTTGGCCGTGACGTAGACCGTGTCCTCCAGTCGCCGTCCGGCGAAGTTCTCGCGGAGGAACTCCGGGGTGTTCGACCCGCGCGACCGGCGCGACTCGAGCCGCCCCTGGATCGTGTTGAGGTCGGCGAACATGTCGTAGCGGCAGGCGTCGAGGATGACCAGGTTGTCCCAGTCCTCGGCCATGACGTCGATCCCGTCGTCGCCGGCGACGTACTCGAAGTACGGCTTCACGAGCGTCTTCTCGACCACGAACTGCCCGACGACGCGACGCCACCAGTTGGCGTCGGTCCAGTTCTTTCGGACGCTGTTGAGGTACACCTCCAGGTCCACGTCACTCGCCCTCCGCGTAGCGCAGGTGTTCCGCCAGCGCGTAGGCCATCCACGCCTCGCACCAGCGCATCAGGGTGAACCGCTTGGTGTAGAAGCGGCGCTTCTGGTAGTAGAACCGCCCGTCGCCCGCGTAGAGGGTACCGAGCACCCAGTCCACGATGCGCCGGGCGAACTCGCCGTCGCCGGCCATCGAGAAGACGATGATGCCCTGGGTCGCGGCGTGGATGTCCTTCGGGAACCGCGACTCTTCGTCCCAGTTGGGCGCGCCGTTCGGCTCGAACAGCGTGTCCCGGTAGAATTCGAGCGCGCGCTCGATGGTCTCCTCGTGGCGATCGTCGCCCGTCACCTCGCGGTAGCGCAGGAACCCCTCGATGATGAACCCGTTGTGGTGGTTGTCCATCGAGAGGTGCGAGGCGGAGGGCGGGTCGCGGTAGGTCCACCCACCGATCGGTTGTTGTTTCGTCGCGAGGTAGTCGAGCAGTTTGGTCGAGCGCTCGAGTAGCTCCTCGTCCCCGAAGTACTCGTAGAGGTCGACGAGCATCCGGGCGGCGATCGCGCCGCAGTTGAGCGTGTAGAACTCGCCGGTGTACTCGGGCTGGTACTTGATCCGCGCGCCGCCCTCGAGTTCCCGGTACTCCAGTTCGTCGTAGACGAAGTTCGTCGCCGTGCGGGCGACGTCGGCGTAGCGCTCCTCGCCGGTCGATTCGGCGGCGCGGAGCAGCGCCTTCACCGCGTAGGAGGTCGGGATGGCGTTCGGGACGTAGGCCCCGCGGCGCTCGTCGAGCAGTTGCATCTCGTGGGTGTGCCCCCCGCAGAACCCGCTGTAGCCTTCGGGCGCGTTCTCGATGAGCCAGTCGGCGAGCTGACGCGCCTCAGCGCGGTACAGGTCGTCGCCCGTGAGGTCGTAGGCGGTGTCGTTCGCCATCGAGAACAGCGCCGTCCCCTTGAAGTTCCGGCGCTTCTCGACGAGGAACAGCGGGCGCAGGTTGATCGGCGCGCGCTTGATGCCCTCCTGTACGGCGATGTTGAGCCACTTGTTGTCCACGGGCGCGGCGCGGAGCAGTCGGCTGCTCATCCCGTCGAAGTAATCCCAGCCAGTGTAGTCGCGTTCGCGAGCGTACCGGAGCGTGTCCTCGAGTAGGCCCGTCAGGAAATCCCGCCCGGCCGGTCTCGTACTCGAAACGCGACCGGTATCGTTCCCAGTCGAGTCAAGTCTACCTTTGGTCATCGCAGTCTCGGTGTCGATTCGACACCCGAGCACTAAGTTAGGTTACTACTACGCCGTCGAACGCCGAAACGAGAGCCGTGGAGCGGGGGCACGGAGGGCGGCACGAAGACGAGACGGCACGGAGGGCGGTGCGGAGCGGTGCCGACGATCCGACTACGGAACTAGGGAACGTGTCGGAGGACCGAACCGAGGGCGTAGCACATCCACGCCTGGTTCCAGCGCATGTACGGCGTGGTGTCGCTCAGCACCCGGCCCCGCCGCCGGTAGAAGTACCCGTCGTCGTCGTAGAGGTTGTCGGTCGTCCACTCGAGGACCTGCGCCGCGCGGTCCAGGCTGGCCGCCGAGCCGTCCTTCACGAACGTGCGGATGGCCTGCGCGGAGGCGTGGACGTCCCGGGGATACGAGGAGTCGTGTTCGAACTTCGGCGCGCCGTCGTCCTCGAAGAGGCGGCGGCGGTAGAAGTCGAGGCCCTTCTCGTACGCCTCGCGGACGCGCTCGTCGGGACGCACCGCCAGGTAGTCGTGGAGCGACTCGAGGACGAACCCCGTGTGGAAGTTGTCGTGCGAGAGGTGCGAGCCGTTCGACGGCACCGAGTAGTACCACGCGCCCTTCTCGTCCTGCACGTCGAGCACGAGGTCGACGATCTCGTCGGCCCGCTCGAGGGACGCCTCGTCGTCGGTCGCGTCGCCGACGACGGCCAGCAGGCTCGCGCCGAGGGCGTTCGCGTTCACGACCACGTACTCGTCGTAGGGGGTGTAGGCGAGGGCGTCGTGCTCGCCGCACTCGACGGTGTTGATCTCCTCCCTGATGAACCGGCAGGTGTCCTCGGCGACCGCCAGCGAGGACTCCTCGCCCGTGACCTCGTAGTGTCGGACGAACGCCTGCGCGCAGAAGACGCTCGCGACGATCGAGGGGTACTCCGCCGGGAGGAAGAACTTGTTCGAGTTCTGCCAGTCGAAGTTGTACCCCCACGCCGCCCGGGCGGACTCGGCAGACTGGTTCTCCCGGAGCCACGTCAGGAGGTCCTCCGCCTCCGCGAGGTACTCGCGGTCGCCCGTCCGCTCGTAGGCGTCGAGGGACGCCGTGGCGAACAGCGCGATCCCCTTGGCGTTGCGCTCCTTCGGAATTCGAAGGAGCGGCCGGAGGTTCACCGGGGCCTTGTGGACGCCGTGCATGCAGACGAGGCGCAGGAACCAGTTGCGCGCGACCGGTTCGAGCACGGGACTGTTCAGGCCGTCGTACGGATCCCACCCCGCGTAGTCGCGCTCGCGGGCGTACCGGAGCGCGTCGTCGAGGCGGTCGCGGACCCGCTCGCGGTCGATGTCGTGAGAGGGGGTCCGCTGGAGCCGCTGCGTTTGCATCGTCCTCCGTGAGCGGTCGCGAACACTTCAGTAGTAGGTAGCTTCCGCGGCCTCCCACTGTCGTCGACGGGGTAGTGTCGTCGAAGAGTGAGGTACCGGACGTCGTAGCTAGATCCTACGTACCGTCCCGAGTCGCCGATGGACGACCGGGGACGATACGTTAATCCCACACTGACATATATAAAACACCGTCCGTGTCCCAGACTGGTCGTTCCAGCATCGTGTGACCGATCGAGCACGCGCGCGACTCGCGGCGGTGGCGACGGCGCTCGGCTTCTACCGGGGGGGGCCGGGATCGATCGCGGCCGCCGGCGGCCGACGCGCGCCGGTCGGTGTCACCGTCACGTGCACCCCTCGATGATCGAGTCGGTGATCTCGACGACCTCGGCGTGCACCTCGCGCGCCCTGGCGAGGTCCGGTTCGACGTCGCCGCCGTCGAGACCGGTGAGGTAGTCGACGATCTCGCCGACGTCGCGCGAGTGGAACACGCGCCCCTCCTTCACCAGTTGCTGGTCGACCGAGAGCATCGTGTGCGGGAAGAACGACACCGCGGGTTTGCCCATCGAGGCCGCCTCGCGGGCCATGGTGCCCGAGCCGGTGAGCACGCACTGGGCGTGCCACGCCAGCTGGAGGCCCTGGAGGGGTCGCTCGGGAGCGTACACCCGATCGTCGGGGTACTCGGCGGCGTACCGGCGGTCGCGCGGGCGGCGGGGCAGGTAGACGACGTTGAACCCGGCGTCGACCGCCCGTTCGAGCAGGCCCGGGACGAGCGACTCCTCGATGTCGATGTAGGCCGCGCCCATCGCCTCCGGACGGACGACGATGAAGTCCTCGAACGGGAGCCTGTCGGTGAAGTCGTCGTCGGGCTCGAAGTAGGCGATCGCGACGTCCTCCTTGTAGCCGTCGTACGTGTGGACGGTCTCGGGGGCCGCGCCGTAGTCGGTGAGTTCGGCCGTCTGGAAGGCCGCCGGGACGACGTGGTGGGTCGCCATCGCCCGGAAGTAGTTGAACGCCTCCTCGACGAGCGGCGCGTCCTGATAGTAGGTGATGTCGTTGTCGGTGTAGTGGATCGAGGGGATGCCGTGGACCTTCGAGGCGAGCACGCACATGGCGTTGCGCGCCGACAGCGAGACGTCCGCCTTCGGGGCCTTGAGCGACAGCTGGACGGTCCGGAGCGGGACGCCGAACGTGCGGGCGAGCTGGTTGTCGAAGTCCTTGCCGACGACCGAGCAGTCGAACCCCGCCTCGCGAGCGAGCGGTACCGTCTCGGTCTTCTCGCGGGCCGTCACGACCGTCGGCAGGTCGAGGCCGTCCGCGATGGCCTTGAAGAAGAACGGGTGCGACGGGCTGGCGAGGTCGATCCAGACCGTCGGCTGGGCGAGAGTGCTTCGCATGGGGGCTTTCATAGCGTGAGTACGTCGAAGCCGGCGTCGCGCCACGCGTTCTCGTCGAGTAGCCCCTTCGTGTCGACCAGCAGGCGACCCCGCATCCGCTCGGCCGCCTTCGCCGGGGAGAGAGATCGGAACTCGTCGTGGTCGGTCGTGACGACGATCGCGTCCGCGCCGTCGAGCGCCGTCTCGAGCGAGACGAGTCCCAGCGACCCGTCGTCGTCGGAGACGTGCGGGTCGTGCAGGCGCGTCTCGACGCCCTGGTGCTCGCCGCCGTCGGCGACGGCGGGGCGCTCCTGCTCGGCCGCCCGGAGCATCTGCGCGACGCGGAGGCCGGGGCTGTTGCGCGTGTCGTCGACGTTGCCCTTGTAGGCGACGCCGAGGACGGCGAGGCGCTTGCCGTCCAGACCGCCGAAGTAGTGGGAGACGAGATCGACGACGTAGCCCGCCATGCTGTCGTTCACCCGGCGGGCGTGTCGGATGAGATCGACGGCGTCGGAGCCGTGAGCGAGAAACAGCGGATCGACCGGCAGGCAGTGGCCGCCGACACCCGGTCCCGGCTGGAGGATGTCGACGCGGGCGTGGCGGTTCGCCAGTTCGATCGCCTCGCGGGTGTCGATGCCGTAGTCGCGGGCGACCCTGGCGAGTTCGTTCGCGAAGCCGATGTTCGTGTCGCGGTAGGCGTTCTGGACGAGCTTCACGAACTCCGCGGTGCTCGCGTCGGGGGCGCGGTGGACCGTCCCGTCGATGCACGGCTCGTAGAGGCTGGCCGCGATCTCGGTCGAGTCGCGATCGACGCCGCCGACGAAGCGGTCGTTGGCGCGGAGTTCGTAGAGGATGTTCCCGGGGAGGACGGTCTCGGGGCTGTGCGCGAGGTGGAAGTCCTCGCCGGCGCGCAGGCCCGACTCCTCCTCCAGCGTCTCGCGGAGCGGTCCCTCCGTCGTTCCCGGGGGGACGGTCGATTCGAGGATCACTGTGTCGCCCTCCCGGAGGACGCCCGCGATGCCCTCGGCGGCGCTCGACACGTAGGCGAGTTCCGCCCGCTCGGCCTCGGCGTCGAGCGGCGTCGGGACGCAGATGAGGTGATACGACGCCGGCTCGATCTCGTTCGAGGGCACGAGCGCGCCGTCGTCGATGACGGCCGCGATGTACTCGCGGAGTTCCGCCTCGCCGGTCCGGACCTCGCCGCGGGTCAACCGGTCGATGACCGCCTCGTCGACGTCGTAGCCGGTGACCTCGTGGCCGTTGTGGGCCAGCAGCGCCGCGGTCGGGAGTCCGACGTACCCGAGACCGTGGACGCAGACCGTCGCCATCAACGCTGTCCCTCCGCCGCGGATCGCTCAGCCGCGGCCGGTACTACCCCTCCTGCAGATCGAGTCACGCCAGCGAAACCACGCTGCGCGATACAGCCTCCTGATGCCATCATACTGAGTCGCTATCGGAAAACGGACAGCCAGGCCCTTTGTTATGAGTCGCCTGTCGGCCAGCGAATTCGCCGTATTCTCGAGGTAGAAGCCGTATATCCACCGATCTATGTCATCGAAACGGTTCGAAACGTAGCCGGAGACGTGCGCGCAGGGGGGAGCGTCCGCAGGGGTCGCTACCCGAGACCCGACGCGCGTTATGCGGATCGTAACCGGCGGTAGCGGGGACGAAGCGACGAGAATTCGGTTCGAGAGAGCCCCGGAGGCAACGTCAGAGACACGTTCCGCGAGTCGGAGCGCGGGACCGCGGTGTCGGCCGACAGCGTCGGCGGACGACGAAATCAGGACATTACTCAAGGACGGTACCGACGGTGTCGACAGTATCGCGCGTCGTTCGGGTGAAACGCCGCAAAAAATCGGATCGGGTGCGGTCGGAGTACGGTTCGAGGGGGTCAGTCGGCGCGCTCGCCGAAGGTGACGTTCGCCGTGCCGTCGACGTAGAAACTCGTCAGGTCGCCCGAGAAGCGGTAGGCGTCGGACCCGTCGGAGACGGTCCCGGAGACCGCGCCGCCCTCGACGCTGTCGTCGGGGTCGACCGTTCCCACGTCGGCGTACTTCTGGACCGTCCCGTCGGTCTCGAAGCGGTAGGTACTCTTCTCGCCGTCGCCCGTGACGACCACGAGGTTGGGCAGGGGGTCGTCGCCGAACTGGTCGGGGGTGACCTCGGTCCCGTTGACGCGGACCGTCGCGTCGCCCTCGATGTCGAGGCTCGTCACGGTCCCCGAGAAGCGGTACCGGTCGACGCCGCCGGAGACGGCACCCTCGGCGCTCCCGCCGGAGATGTTGTCCTCGCTGTCGACCGTCCCGTCCGGATCGGGGGCGATGGCCCCGTCGACGGTGAAGCTGTAGGAGGCGACCGTGGCGTCGTCGCTCCCGACGACCTCGATGACGTCCGTCGGGAGCAGTTCCTCGGGGGCGACCGTCTCGCCGTCGAGGAGGACGTCGGCGTCGCCGTCGAGCGCGAAGTCCGTGATGCCGCCGGTGAATCGGTAGCTGTCGGAGCCGTCCGCGGCGACGGCGCCCGTGGCCGTGGTCTTCGTGAGGCTCTCCTCCTCGTCGATCGTTCCGTCCGCGTCGTTAGCCTCGATCGAGCCCGAGACGCTGAACTCGTAGTCCGCGCGCTGACCGGTACCGCGGACGGTGAGGACGTGTCCCCCCTCCGCCTTCGGCTTCGGTCGCGACTCGTCCTCCGTCTCCGTCTCCGTCTCCTCGCCCGCCGAGTCCGTCTCGTTCGCCGCCTCGTCGGACGAGGCCGCGGCGCTGCCGTCGGCGGACGCGTCGTCCGTCGCCGTCCGATCGCCCGTTGACGGCTCCGTTGATCCCTGTTTGCCGCCGCCGCTCTTGTTCCACGTCGCGTTCGGGGCGGGACAGGAAGCCTTGCTCGTGATGCCGCTCGTCGCGACCCGCGACCCGTTGAAGACGGTCGCCCGACCGGGCACGCTGACGTTGGTGTTGACGATCTCGCTGTTCGAGGAGTCGTCGAGGACGATACCGTCCGTGTCGCCGGTCATGTGGACGCACGAGTTCTTGATGACCGAACCCGGCCGCGAGTCGAGCCAGATGGCCCCCTGGCGGGGGCTCCCCGACCCGGTGATCGAGACGTTCTCGATGGTGACGTTCACTCGCTCCGGCGTCTCGTGCTGGTTCGGGAAGCGGCTCCCCGGTTCCCAGGCCCGGATCGCGGGCATGTCCACGTCACAGCGGATGCGCGTGTCCTTGATCGTCACGTCGCCGTCGGAGGAGTTGATGGAGATCGCACCCTGGCTCCCCCCGGACATGGACTTGACGATGACGTCGCAGTTGTAGACGCCGCCGCCGGACTTGCCGTGCTGGGCGCTGGAGAAGTAGATCCCGATCGTGCCGCCGGGTTCGCCGCGGTTCTTCGGGTGGGCGTTATCGAAGTCGGCGACGATCGTCGAGTCCCGGATGTAGGACCCCGCGCCCATGCGGATGATCGCCATGTCGTTGTTCTTGAAGAAGCAGTTCTCGAAGTTCGTCGAACCCTCGTGCTTCCCCGTGTAGAGACCGCCGTCGCCCGCCGCGTTCTCGATGTGGCAATTCCTGAACGTGTTCGTCCCCTTGTGGCCGCTGTAGACGCCGCCCGCGCCGTCGTTCGCGCCGTGGCCGATGAACACCGAGGGGCCGGTCTGGACGAAGCCATCGATGACCGCCTCGCCGTTCGGGTCGGTCATCTTCGGCATGATCGAGGGACGGTCGTCGTTCCGGGAGTTGTAACCCGTGACCTCGATGTCGTGGACCTGGAGGCCGCCCTCGATGACGAAAAGGTTCCCGATGTCGCCGCCGTTCCAGTCGGTGCCCTGGTCGAACGTGACGTTCTCGAGGAGGATGTCGCTCCCGCCGCGCATCGACAGGAAGAACGCCGACTGCCCGTTGGACGTGCGGAACACCACGTCGCCCTTGCTGTCGCCGAGACCGCGGACGCCGAAGCGCCGCAGGCCGTTCTGCGGCTTGTCGCCGTCGAACGCGTACGTGCCCTCGGGGAACTCGATGAGCGTGCCATTCTCCATCGCCCCGTAGAACGCGTCGTCGATCGGTCGTCCGCCGTTCGGATCCATGCCGAGGTCGTCGACCGCGTTCAGCACGCGGTCGAACGAGATGCCGTGGCGCTCGGTCGCCGCGCCCGCCGTCGCGCTCCCGACGGCGACGGTCGCCGCGGTGGCGGCACCGAGCTTCAGGTACTGCCGCCGGTTAAGCAGGGATTTACGTTCGTCGTTCGCTGTCGAGTCCGTCAACGCTTCCGGATGACTATCCGGGTCGCGTGCCGAATCGTGTGCCATGCATCTCGTAGCTTCCGTCTCGAGCTAATAAGTGTTGTGTGTCTTACATAAGTACAGATACATGACTGTCTGAGTCCATTACCAGAGTGCGGTTGAACGTCAGGGAACCGCACTGGTCCGATAACGATCACATTAAACCGTCTTTTCGGGCTCCAGAGACCATATACCGGCGATACCGTTCGATCCCTCACGGTTCCCTAACGTACTCGGAACCGCGTACGTGCAAAAAACCGACCACGAATCGTGCCGTTAATTTATGATTTCTTACATAGTGAGAGTCATCACGAACAGTGAGTCGTGGAGGAGGGGCAGGACGGAGAGCGACGCCTCTCACGGACGGTCTCGAAACGGTGTCTATCGTCGAAGCGGCACGGAGGAGAGGGTAGCGATAAAGCGGCACGATAGCGTGACGGTGACGGCAGTCGAACGGTGACTGGGGCCGCTAACTATTTGCTCGAAAGGGGAGAATAACTGTCGGGACGACAGTACCTAGATACGTGATTCGTAACAATACGGATGTCGGCCGGTGTAATCTACCATGTACACGCTCGCGCAATTGAAACGCGCCCTCGAGACGCCGACGCTCTTCGCCGAGGAGGCGAATCGGGTCGCTCACCGGCGGTTCAAGCGGTGGTCGTACAACGAACGAGGAACGGACATCTTCGCCGAGGACTGGGACAACCTGGTCATCCTCGACGCCTGCCGCTACGACATGTTCGCAGAGCAGCACTACCTGCCGGGGCGGCTCGAGTCGCGCATCTCTCGTGGCTCTGCCACCTGGGAGTTCCTGCAGGCGAACTTCGCGAACCGCGCCCTCGAGGACACGGTCTACGTGACGGCGAGTCCGATGCTACACCGGAACGCCGACGCGCTCAACACCCGGCTGCACGCCGTGGTGAACGTCTGGCGGGAGGAAGGGTGGGACGAGCGGTACCGCACCGTCCTGCCGGAGACGACGACCGAGTACGCCAAGCGGGCCGCGGAGCAGTACCCGAACAAACGACTCCTCGTCCACTACCTCCAGCCGCACTATCCGTTCCTCGGCCCGACCGGTGAGGAGCACTTCTCGCTCGACACGCTCGCGCTGTGGAACGACATCAAGGAGGGCGACCTCGAGATCCCCGACGAGATCCTCTGGCGTGCGTTCCGCGAGAACCTCGACGTAGCCCTCCCGCACGTCGAGGAACTGATGGACGTGCTACGGGGGCGGACGGTCGTCACGTCCGACCACGGACAGGTCATCGGCGAGCGCTGCTATCCGATCCCCGTCCGGGAGTACGGCCACCCCATCGGCATCTACATGGACGAGCTGGTGCGCGTGCCGTGGCTGGTCTACGACAGCGGCGAGCGACGCACCATCACGAGCGAAGCGCCGCGGGAGACCGACGACGACATCGACTACGGCGTCGTCGCCGAGCGACTCGAACAACTCGGCTACAAGTAATCGGGGGCGGCGCGGGCGGGCGCAACTTCGGACGGCGAGCGCGGACGGACACTCTTTTTGATGCGCGTGCGAGGCGCTCGACGGACGCGACGGTTCGACCCGGTCACGGCGATCGCCGTCGGCTCGGCGGTAACGGCCTGAGGGAGCGTCAGGAGCGCCTGGCGACCGGCGGACGGATTCGGGGCGGGTACAGAGAGAAGGACGGAGAGCGTCGAGGGCGGTTAGAAGAAGAACCCGTCGTCGTCCGACGAGTTCCCGCCGCCGGTCTCGTTTCCGCCGCCACCGCCGCCGCCGAAGAGCGTGTCGTTGTCACCACCGCCACCGCCGGTGGTGTTGTCGCCACCGGTGCCCCCGGTACCGCCGGTAGTTCCACCGCCGCCACCGCCCGCGGTGGTGTTGTCGGCCGTACCAGCGCCCCCGGTGCCCCCGGTACCGTTACCGCCGCCGGTACCGGCACCGTCGCCGGCACCGCCACCGCCACCGAAGTCACTGCCGGAGGGAGCGCCGCCGGTCGCGTTGTCACCGGTTCCGTTGGTGGCCGCACCGCCGCCACCGGTACCGACACCCCCGTCCCCGGTACCGGCACCGCCGCCACCGCCGAAGTTACCGCTCGACGGGGCGTCGCCGCTCCCGTTGGCGGGCGCACCGCCGCCACCGCCGCCACCGAAGTTACCGCTCGTCGGGGCGCTGCCGGTGGCGTTGTCGCTCGCGTTCGGGGTCGGCGGACCGCCGACGAAGGTGCCGTCGTCCGGCTCGGTGACGGCCCCGCCGGGTGCCACCCTGTCGCCGACGCCCTCGACGTAGTAGACGTTCATGCCGTTGCTCGCCTGGACGAGGCTGACGCCCGGCGCGGTCTTGATGCCCTCGAAGCCGGACTCGTTGTAGCGTAACCCGTTGTACGCACCCATCTCGAGTTTTTTGTTGTACTCGGTCACTATCAGGTAGTACGACTGGTTGTGATACGTCCTGAGGCTCTCGTTCATCAACCAGCCGTTCTTCGGGGACGCGAGGGTCGGGACCGACACCTGCTCTGCGTCGGCGAATCGGTTCGGTCCCTTGCGAATACCCGCGAACGGGACGTCCGCGGCCCGGTGCTCGAACGCCATCTCGTGGCCGCTCATCATCTGGTCGGAGACGTGCTGGGTCGGTTTGTAGATGTACGGCGACGGGAAGATGACGAGCGTCGAGAGCAGCAGCGCGACGAGCACGCCCGCCACCGCGAGCGTCTTCAGGACGCCCGAACTCCGACCGCCCCGGGTCGCGGTGTAGATCGCGTGGAGCGTGATGGCTCCGAGGATCGTCACGATGACCATCCCGAAGCCGAAGTGGCGGAAGAAGTACGACGAGATGCTCCCGACGAACTGGATGAGGAAGAACGGCGTCAGCGTCAGGCCGCTGTAGGCGAAGTACGTGACCGCCGCGTTGCGGTCGGGATTGCGCTCGCCCAGGCGGCCCGAGAGCGCCACGAGGACGAGCACCGCGGCCAGCGCCGCGAACACCGCGTGCACGAGGAACAACTTGGCGAACAGTTCCGGGAGGCTCGCGCCGATCCCGCTGATAGAGCCGGTCTGGCTGGTGACGGCCTGTGCGGCACCGCTCCCGGTGGCCGCCGGACCGATACCCACGAACCCGGCGACCGACGTGGCGAGGTTCCCGAGGAACACGTACACCTTCGGCTGCCGGAGGATCCAGATCGCGAAGAAGGCAAACCCGGCGAGCGTCGGCGCGAGCGCGGAGCGCGCCTCGCTGATGACGCTCCCGCTCGGCAGCCAGCGGTACGTCCGCTGGACGACCACGATGGTGGAGAAGAAGATGAGCACGTTGAGCGCCACCTGCGGGTGAAACAGGATGGAGGTCATGATGGCGACGATGAGAATCAGGCCGGTCGCGGAGGTGGCGTTCCGGAGGCCCGATCCGCGCCGCGCGTCGGCGAGGTACTTGAACAGCAGGAACAGCACGAGCGGGAAGAAGAACGTCGTCAGCGTGTAGGGGTGAAAGTCGATGAACGTCGAGATGTTGGTGATCGGCAGGAGAAACGCCGCCGAGAAGGTGGCGATGACCGTCGCCATCCGGTCGCCGACGAGCGTCCGGACGCACAGCGGGATGAACACGAGGAAGATAGTCACGCAGAGCAGGATGATGAGGAGCATCGACCGCGAGACGGTCATCCCGGTCAGGGCGCTGATCGTGCCGGCGAAGGCGTGGGTCCCCGGGTAGACGAGCAGGAGGACGCTCTGCGTGCCGTTGGCGATGCCGCGCGCCCACCCGAGGTGGGTCAGCGCGTCGGCGACGCCGTAGGCGCGATAGCTGCGGATGAGCGGCAGCGCGACGATGACGACGATCCCGCCGGTGACGAGCGAGAGCGCCGCCGGGACCAGCCACCCGCGTTGCCTGGAGCCGCCCCAGGTCACCACGCCGACCGCGACGAGGAACGCGACGCCGATACCGACCCAGACGGTGGCCGGCGTCGCCCCGTAGATCGAGAGTTCGTAGTTACTCGCGGGGGCCGCGCGAGCGCGGAGGATCGCGTAGGCGAGCGCGAGGAAGCCGACGGTCAGCGCCGCCTTGACGGCGCGCTGACCGCGGTCGTCGTCAACTAACATTGCCCCTCGAACCGGGTGCGTTCTGCCCCGTTACAGCCTCTGACATCAGTCATCGATCCATACGAGTTCAGTGGGCCTTTGTTACGGTGGTATTACTGTCCGTCGCCGGTCGTTCCCGTCCGTTGCGGGTATCAGTTGCGCTCCGCGTCCGCCATCAGGTGGGCGTTGAGTTCGACGTCGTACGCCAGCGCGAGGACGAGAAAGAGCGCGCCGACGAGGAACACGAGCGTCGAGAGCATGCCGCGGACGAACGCACCCTGCGTCCACGTGGCGACGGTGTAGGCACCGCCGAACAGACCGACGAGCATGGCGACGAGCGCCAGTACGTAACAGAAGACGACCGGATGGAAGTCGAGTAGGAGGTACTTGAACTTGATTCGATCCCGGAAGTTACGCAGGAGCAGGAGCGACACCCGCGGGATGAACGACCCGTAGCGGATCGTGCTCTGCTCTTCGCCGTAGATCGCGGAATGAGGAACGTCGGCGACGCGCAGGTCCTTGAGGTTACACTTAGAGAGGATGTCGTTGAGGAAGCCGTAGTCGTCGTAGAGTTCGTCGATGGGGATGCGTTCGAGCGCCTGCCGCGAGATGGCGGTGTACCCGTTCTGCGAGTCCGACACCCCCCAGTACCCGGTCGAGATCTTGGTCAGGAACGTCAGCATGACGTTCCCGAACAGGCGAAAGCGGGACATCCCCTGCCAGGACTTGCGACTCGACAGGCGGTTTCCCTTCACGTAGTCCGCGCGGCCCTCGACGATCGGATCGAGCATCCGGTCCAGGATCGACGGGTCCATCTGCCCGTCGCCGTCCATCACCGCGACGATGTCCATCCCGTCCTCGAGCGCCTCGCGGTAGCCGAACTTGACGCTCCCGCCGCGGCCGAGGTTCTCCTCGTTTCGGAACGGGAGGACGATCGCCTGGTGACCACCGTCGGCGAGCACCTGCTCGACCTCACGCTGACGATTCACGGCGGTCGCGTGCGCCTGGATCTCCTCCCAGGTACCGTCGGTCGATCCGTCGTCGATGACGTAGACGTGATCGACGAACCCCGGTACGGTGTCGATGACGCGACCGATGAGACCCTGTTCGTTGTACGCGGGAACGACGACGCCGACGGAGTGGTTCCGGTACATCTCACCGCACCCCGTCCGTTCGGGGGGGTCGCTGTCCGGACAGCCGCGTCATCGGGTCCCTCCGACCCGAAGGCGGTTGTACCGGCCTACGCAGTGGCGACTCGTTCTCACGTTCGTCGATGGTATCGGTACGTACATTGGTTGACGGTCGATGCCCCGGCGGCTGCCAGGTGCACTCAATTATGAAAGAAATGTAGTCAGTCGTGCTTTGTTATGCTGTACCTTCGGTTCGAGAACGCTTTAGCGGGAAGAATTCAGGCAGTGCCAAACGGTCGGTGGCCACCTCAGGACAATCAAGAAAGTGACTGGAAATGTATAATTACCGCCGGATCCGTCCTCGCCGCGAGGGCCGCCGGAACGCCGCAGAGCGAACCCGAGAGAGGATATGAACGATCTAAAACCGTTCACCGACTCCGTTCATGGGTCGTCGAGGAGGTACGTCCGTCGATGCGGTCGCGGGAGTCCCGGAGCGCCGTCGTAGAGCCACAGGGCGAACGCGACACCGAGGAGGAGGACCTCGAAGGCCACGTAGGCCTGCCCCTGCGGACTCGACGCGAGTTCGACCGTCCGGGAGAGGAAGTACGTGAAGTTCTCGAAGAACCCCGTCCCGGAGTCGTTCACGTGCGTGACGAGCGGCCAGAGCAGCACCTCGAAGCTCGGCGACTCGCCGTAGACGATCGGATAGACGGCGTCCATCGGCGGGTGCAGCGCGTAGGCGACGGCGAAACCGACGCCAACCCTGGGGTAGCCGCGCCACCACGCGAGCGACGCGACGGCGACGCACAGGACGGCGACGGTGAACACCGAGTGCGCGAGCGAGATCCCGCTCGACAGGACGCCGAACTCCCACGCCAGGGGCTTGTCGATCAGGTCGGGAAACTGCGACCCGATGGCGATGGCGACCGCCGTGGCGGCGTCCGGCGACCGCCGCCAGACGAGGTGGACGACCAACGACGCGGCGATGTAGCCGACGGCGAGGTGTTCCCAGGGCCACATCTCAGGGGATCCCCGGCGCGAGGAGCGCCGCAGAACCGTTGCCCGACGGTCCACCGCCGGACCCACCGCCGGAACCGTTAGAACCGCTACCGCCGCTGCCCGTCTGCGGCGGCGGGCTCTGCACCTCGACGTAGACGACCTCGTCCGCGTTCGCCCGCGTCGGGTTGCCCGGGACGTCGCCCCTGTAGAGGAGGTAGGCGATCTGGACGCGCTCGCCGCCGAACTGCGAGGTGAGCACGTGACGCTGCTGCCACGACTCCTCAGGTCCGACGGTCTCGCTGAAGCGGTCGAGTTCGACCGATCGCGTCACCTCGCCGTTCGCGTCGATCGCCTGCTGCTCTACGACCACGGTGTACTCGACCGTGCGGTTCTCGTTGTTGTCGACGAGGAACGAGAGTTCCGCGGAGTCGCCGGGGGCCATGTCGGTCGGGTATCCGGCGTGGACGAGGGTACCGTCTTCGGTCTCGGCTCCGACGGTGAAGTCGGTGTAGTGCGTCCCGTCCTTCGGCGCGGCGAGGCCGACGGCGAACGCGCCCGCGGCGAGCAGGACGGACAGCGCGAGCGCGACCGAGAGGGCCGTGTCCAGCCCCGACCCGGCGGTCGCGTCGTCGACGGCGGCGGCCCACGCGCCGATCGGGAGGCCGTATCGCTCCTCGGGCGCGACGCGCAGTCGGCGGAGCGCGGCCACGAGGGACAGCACGGCGACCAGCACGGTGATGACGACGGCGGCGGTCGTCGCCGTCATCGGGCCGGGGTCGGCGGCGACGACGAGACCCAGCATCGGCATCAACGCGACGCTGAGTCCGAAGGCGAGCCCGAGCCGCTCGACGTTGTCGATCCCCGCCTGTGAGCGCCCCGAGATCCGCCCCAGGAGCGATCCGCGGGCGCGCGAGCGCCGATCCCGCTTTCGCAGGATACGACGCGGGAACGCCGCGGCGGCCAGCGCGTATCCCGGCAGGAACAGCATGACCGGGAGGGTGAGGAGGATGCGTAACGGGTTGGGGTTCCCCGACCCGACGATCGCTCCGGTGACGAGGAGGAAGTCGACGACACCGAGGTAGACGAGCGCCACCACGAGATCGAGCGGAACGGGTCCCGCCGAACGCCCGCGAGGACTGCTCATGACCGGCCCTCCTGGTCAGAACGGAGGGCGCGGCTCGACGCGACGGTAGTCTGCATGCTACTGGGTCGGGGGAAGCGACGTGCGGGCATTGTTATACGGCTATTACCGTGGAAGCCCCTAACAGGGCAGAATCCGTCGATCAGAACGGGACGTACTGGTCTTCCCACTCCCGACGCTGCCGGAGCGCCTCGATTCCCTCGTCGGCGACGACGTAGTAGTTCGTTCGGCGGTCGATCTGTCCCTTCTCGACGAGACCGCGATTCACGAGGACGTCGAGGTTCGGATAGAGCCGGCCATGCGTGATTTCTCGACCGGTATGTGCTTCAAGCTCCTCTTTCACCGATTGCCCCGACGCGCGATCCAGTCCTGCGATGACGTACAGGAGATCGCGTTGGAACCCCGTCAGGTCGAATATCTGCATGACACGTGAACTCATCGGATAATCGATTTTGTTAGTTGCCGTGTAACCGGTCAGTAATCTGAGGTTCGGGGACGATTCGGGGCGAGAACACCGTAAAGCGCACGCGCGTTTGACACGTATCGGGGCGCTCTGCCGGAAGCGCGGGGACGCCGGCTACCATTCATCAGCACTGTTGAGACGTGATAGCCACACGGTAACAAAGATAGCGTGTGATGGAGTAATGTTCATGTTGATGTTGGTATCGTCACGGGTGCTCGGAGTTTGCGGTGATTCGGGCGTGAACCCTCCGCAGAGCCGCTGGCATCTCGATGTTCGACCCAATATAAATGCAACAGGACCAGTTAATGTCTAAGGAATCGTCAGAGTTGGCGCTCGACGACGCGTTCAACATCCTCAGTAACTCACGTCGCCGGTACATCCTCTACTACCTGTACATGCAGGACGAACCGGCGACCATCGAGGAGTTGGCGAGCCAGATCGCCGCCTGGGAGAACGACATTCCCGTCGACGAACTCGACGATACCGCCCGTCGCCGCGTCTACGTCTCGCTCTATCAGACGCACCTCCCGAAACTCGACGACTTCGGCATCGCCGTCTACGATCGCGACGAGGGGACCGTCGAGCTGACGGAGAAGGCCGAGGAGATCGTCCGCTACCTCCCCGTCGAGGAGCGCGAGACGCCGCAGTTCAGCTGGTATTACGTCGCGTTGAGCGCCGCGGCGATCGTCGCGCTCCTCGCCACCGCCTTCAGCCTCCCCCCGTTCGACGCCGTCTCGGGCACGATCATCGCCCTCGTCTTCGCCGTCGCGCTCGTCGCGCTCGTCGTCTACCAGTACGCGGTCACCCGCCAGGCCGAGGAGGGTGACCTCATGAAACTCGAAGACCTCGAGTGAACGACACGTCGGCCGCGCCGCCGTCCGGCGGAGAAAACCGCGCGTCGCGGTATCGAAGGAAGTCCGTCGTGCTATCGGATGGACGTCACGTCCACGACGGCGTTCTCGGTCGCGGACACCCAGCTCGTGATGATCTCCTCGTCCGTCGCTCCGCACGGGTAAAACGTGTAGAGGTCGGGGGTGTCCTCGTACGGTTCGACGGTGTACTCGATATCGAACTGCGGCCACGCGAACAGCGAGCCTTGGGTCTGCTCGGGTTCGTACGTCCGCGGCGTATCGACGTTCTTGCTCATGGTCAGCCCCGAAGGGTGTATCGAGGATCGCCTGACGGATGTATAGTTACAAATCGATTAATACACTGCTCGACCAGATTTCGTCGCTCTCACGTATGGAGAATGGGGGAGACGGCAGTGAAACGGACGGAACGGCGAGAAACCAGTCAGTTTTCGGACGAGACCGCCGTCGTCGCCTCCGCCGACTCGCTGGTCGGAGAGACCGTGACGCGGCCGTCGCTGTAGGCTTCGATCCAGTAGCCCTCGTACTCGAAGGCGACGAATCCCGACGCGGAGATCGGCCCGGAGAAGAGTGCGTCGAGCGCGTCCGGGTCGACGACGTCGTGTAACGGCGGGTCGAGCCGGACCGGGTCGGTCCGCAACTCCGAGGCGATCGCCTCGACGATCACGGTGCTGAGTGAGGTCTCGTGCGTTCCCCCGTCACTCGTAACCATCACTGTAGCACCGTCGAACAGGGAAGGCATAAGCGTGACTGTTAGATGTAGCGCTCTTCGACGTGTACCGATCGGCGATCGACCGATACGGTCCCGTTCGATCGCCGATCGGCCGTTTCGCGAGAGAGCGCCGTCTCGGAGGGTCGGCGCTCAAAGTTCGTAGCAGACGATCGACGTGCTCTCACAGTGCGGGCAGGCGTCGTCGTCCGCATCGAGCGTGGTGCTGCACCGGCGGCACTCGTAGATTCGCACGGGGGTATCTCCGAACCGACGGACGAGGGCACCGAGTACACTCACGCAAATCCCTCCATGGGTCACAGTTCAGGGTATCCAGGTATTATTGCGTACCGAAACGGATCTCGACGGCGCGTACTGCCGACCGTACGTCGATCGTGGCTCTCCCTCGCTCTGCTCGTTCGTTTCGAACGCTCTTCGAAGTAGAAGAAAGTAGCGTCCGGTTTTTTTATAAAGGAACGCGCGTGGGAGCGGACGGGGGTGGGATATGGCTGGCAGTGACGATGGCACGTGGGACCCCCGACTCGGCCCATGCGGCTCGACACCCCCCGATGGGAGGGGGCGCAGGTCTAAATGGTAGTCACGTGACCTTAGTTATCAGCCTTCTAAACACTCGGAGGGTGGATAACGTCGGGATTACAGGCGCGTTAGCAGTGCCTACCGTCGGCACAAAATTATTTCACGGAGACATGATTGACGGTCGCGTGCGAAATCCTTCGGTCCGTCGGACGAATGTTTGTGCTTCTCGCGTGCGCGCGCGACGCAGCGAAGGGAGCCAGATCGAGAGGAGAGGGGGCCCGGGCTTCAGGGGCGTTCGGCGGCGTCCGCCGGGGCGAGGCCGCCCCCCGTCGCCGTCACCAGGAGGCCGCGGTCGATCGTGCGTTCGATCGCTCGGTTCACCGCATCGACGTCCTGATCGCCGTCGTCGCACAGGACCGAGCGCACGTCGCGCGGCTCCATCACGCCCGGTCGTGGCTCGGTCGTGTCCGAGGCGACCGTCCGAACCACCGTCCGTACGAGTTCGTCGACGTCGCCGGGATCGTCGGAGTGGTCGTCTACGCGATCCATATCGGTCACAGGGGATAGACGCGGTTAACTCTCGGTCGCGACCGTGAGATCAGGGGAGGCGGCCGGAGAACCCCCCGACGGGCGCGAACCGAGACGGCGCTCCGCGTCGATCGAGGGTATCGTCCGGCGGCCGGGGTGTGACGGCCGGCCACCGGACACAAGGGGTGACAGGTACACGCGTGAGGTCTCCCGCGAACGCGGGAGAGCCCGCTACGGTGCCGATCGTGGGTCCTGAATGTGCTTGCCGTCGCGGAGGTCCCTCGCGGTGAGGCAGCTCAAGCAGCCGTGGACTTCGTCGTGGTTGTCGCCGAAGACCCGAACGAACTGCTGTGTGACGAACGCTCCGCACGCACTACACCGGCGCTGTGAGTCGGCCGAATGTGCACTATTGACCCAGTCCATTGCTCGACACCGATTGGTCAATACGAAGGAGTGTGCTTTGCTATCCCCCTCATAATCGCCGTTATGTGGCTCTTATCCCCCGGCGGGGGATTTTCACACGCACCCACCGTCGAGGAATTCGTGCATTTCTCGAGGATAGACGGAGCGACGGACCCTACCGCCGGCTCGCCCGGCCGAGACTTCGGCCTCACGACGGGCGAACCGGATCTGCGATACGTCGATCCCGTTCGGCGCGCCGGACGGTCCGGCGCGCGACCTCGTCCGTCGGTGGTCCCTCCGTCGGTGATCCCTCCGTCGGTGATCCCTCCGTCGGTAGTTTGGCCGGCAGTGGCCCCGCTACCGACCAGACGGGCGTACGGTCGAGAGAAGGTGACGCGCTAGCGGTAGACGACCGCGAGCGTCGCCGTAGCGAAGAGCGCCGTCACGAACGTCGCCAGCCAGAGACCGGCGACCGGGATGACGCTCGCCCACGCCGCGAGCGTCAGCACCACGCCGAGGACCGTCGCGACCCCGTGGTAGCGGAGGACGAGCGCGGTGATGTCCTCGCCGGCGGCCTCCTCTCCTCCGTCGACTTCGAGATAGGGAAAGAGCTGTTCGGTGAGTCCGGTACGTTCGACGAACCCCCGACTCTGATCGTACTTGATGACGCCGACCTCGTCGAGTTTCGGGAGGTGGCACTGATAGAGCCCGACGTAGACGCGCTTGCGCTGCGCCGAGGAGAGCGCAGACACCTCGACGTCGTTCTCGAGCGCCGCGATGTGTTCCGCGATGTCCCGCATGTCGACCTTCTCCTCCTCGTTTCGGAGGTAGCGGAGGACCCGCCGACGCCGCTGGTTCTGCAGGAGATGGAAGAGGTCGTCCTTCGGTAGGGGACCGACTTCGCTCTCCGCGCTGTTCTCGACCACCGCCATATCGTCACCAGTCGTGACTGCCGTTGCATCCATGTCTAGGTCACCTTGACCTTCATCGCGTTTGAAACTCGCAGTGCTAATGAACCTGCCGCCCGAAGAATCGGGTCCGATTCGCCGCTCGACGTGCGCGGTCGCCGTCCGCCCACACCCCGATCGGTACCTCGTACCGTAGGGAGGCGCGCCATCGAAGGCGCTCGTACCGTCGGAAGAGCGTCGATCGACGACGGGGCGTCGATCCACCGCGTCGATCTCACAGTCCGCGCCGACGTCACGCTCCGTGTCGACGACGCGATCTGCGCCGACGTCGAGTGGGCACTACCGCCTCCCGCACCCACGAGGTATCGCCGGTTCATCGCTCGATCCACGCTGGGGGGCGACCGGCGCGGTGTCCTCCGCCGCTGTGTCCGGTCCCGGCCCTCCCCGCGTCGGGCTCGACGGATCCCACGCCGTCGAGCTTCGGGGAGTGAACGCGGCTGAGTGTACGTGCCATCCGCCCGGCGTCGCGTACCGCGGCGTCCCCCTCGCTCGTTCGACGGGGACGGTCGCACGCGACGCCGTCGCGTGCCAGTAAGTGTGCCGGAGCCCGCTGTCGACACCCGCCTGCGGGGACGCCTGACGGGTCGTCCATCGACGCGAATCCGGAGGCAGGGTCGGTAGACCCCCCCATCGTCCCTCCGGCGTCGATGAGTCGACGAGTGGTCTCGGCTACGTGCTGCGCCATATCGTCCGCCTAATGGAGGTCGGGGTTAAAAGACTACACGGCCAAATGTTTTGACTCGGACATCTATAAGTCAAAAACTTCGACCAGTATGGCACCTAGTAACACATGCCGGGCTAAAGGAGGTACCGCGGCGGTCGACGATCGTCGGCCGGGGATGGGCGGCGGTCGACCGGGGATGGGGCGGCGGTCGGCCGGGGGACCGGACACCGCGTTTCCGGTGAATCGGTTCCCCGGAGTCGACCGGCGACGGGGGCCGAGGAGTCGGCAGGAACGCCGGAACGCCGGAACGGTCCCGCCGACCCGGCTGGCTAGCCGTCAGGGTCATCCCCACCACGGGAGTCACCGTCGGGAGGTGCGTCATCGAGGGGTTCGGGCACACCGCGCTTCCGGTGAAACCGGGACGGGGGGTTGAGGGACCGGGGACGGGGAGTGGAGGGACGCGACGCACACGCTCGAGTGCGACTCAGTCGATCGTGTCGGCGAGGACGCTCCGCACGACCTCCGGGTCCTCGAGCAGGCGGTGCTCGGTGTAGCTCCCCTCGGCGCTCCCGCCGCTGTACCGCGACTGTTCGATAACGTCCAGGAACGCGTGTTCTTTCAGGAGGTCGCGCACGCGGCGGAGCGAGAGGGACTCGGAACCCTCCTGCCGACACACCTGCTGGTAGAGTTCGTAGATGCGGGTCGTGCGAAAGGCTTCGTCCTCCTGCTCGTTCAGCGAGAGCACCGTGAGCGCCTGGAGGACGTACCGCGAGTGCGGCGTCGATCCGCGTATCAGTTCGCGAAACCGATCGGTCTCCGCGCGCTGGCGGGCCTGGACGACGAACTCCTCCCGGACGGTGTTCGCGCCGATAGACTGGGCGATCTCGCCGGCGTAACGCAGGATGTCGATCGCCTTGCGGGCGTCCCCGTGTTCCCGGGCGGCGAGGGCGGCCGCCCGCGGTATGACGGAGTCGTCGAGCACGCCCTCGCGGAAGGCGTCGCTGCGCGCCTGCATGATGTCGCCCAGCTGCTGGGCGTCGTACGGGGGGAAGACGAACTCGCGTTCGCAGAGGCTCGACTTGACGCGCTCGTCCATCCGGTCCTTGTACTTGATCTTGTTACTGATGCCGATGACGCCTACCTTGCACTCGGTGAGTTTCCCCGCCTCGCCCGCACGCGAGAGTTGCATCAGGATGTCGTCGCTGTCGAGCTTGTCGATCTCGTCGAGGATGACGAGCACGACGTCGTAGCGCATGTCGAGGATCTTCCAGAGGCGCTTGTAGTAGGTCGCCGTACTGATCCCCTTGTCCGGGATGTTGATGTCTGTCAAATCGGGATCGTTCAGCGCGCTCGCGATGGTCTGGACCGCCTGGGTCTCCGTCGAGTCCTGCGCGCAGTCGACGTAGGCGTACGCCGTCGTGATCCCCTCCTCCTCGGCGGTCTGGATGAGGCGACCGGAGACGTACTTCGCGCAGAGGGACTTGCCGGTCCCCGTCTTGCCGTAGATGAGCACGTTACTCGGACTCTGGCCGAAGATGGCGGGGTTCACCGCGTTCGCGAGCTGGCCGATTTCCTCGTCCCGACCGACGATGCGACCCTCGTCGGGCAGGTGGTTGATCTCGAGAAGTTCCTTGTTCACGAAGATAGGATCCTCGCGAATGAAGAGGTCGTCCGCGTCGGTCATTCGTTGGACACCACGTTTCCGGTGAAACCGCTTGACTGTTTCCCATACAGCCCGGTGAAAGTAATAATATTAGATATTCGTTGGGAAGGGAGTAGATTGGCGGCAAACAGCCAGATTTAGATGAGTAAGTTACGTAGATCAACAGTCGAGACACACACACCGCGTTTCCGGTGAAACGGGGTGCGAAGGGGGGTGGGGTGGAGTTGAAGCGGGGGTTGGGTTCGGGAGCGAGACTCGATCTCGACGCGGTCGGAGGACGCATCCGACCGAACGCAGGGGAGAAAGAGGGAGAGGGAGAGGGAGAGGGAGAGGGAGAGGGAGAGGGAGAGGGAGAGGGAGAGGCAGAGAGAGAGAGGACGTGAAGCGTGACAATACCAGACTAGATCGGAACAGACCGACCCCACTAGACCAAGACCACACCACACCACGCCACACCACGCCACACTCCACCAAACACAATTAAAGCAAACGCGGTCGAAGCAACGTCCAGTTCACCTCGAACGAACGCTTTCAAGAGCGATATCTCGCTCTTTCTGCCATCTCAGCGAGTAAGTTAATGGACTATTCTCAGCTATACCATATAAATAATTCTAATTAGAGTGGAGTACTAGACGTGTACGTCGTATGTAGAGTTTTACCATCTCTAGATATATCGTTACGCTATCCTAACCGAGTTATGAATTAAAAATCGGCGGTACCACCTTCGGCAATATACGCCGGATCCTTCCCCGCTACCCCCCTCTCTCACCCCGTTTCACCGGAAACGCGGTGTGTGTGTCTCGAGCGATCTGGCATCCACAAAGGTCCGTTTCCAGTGCTTCGGGTGCAACCCAGTTCATCCACTCGTTCCGCCGACTGTTTCACCGGAAACGCGGTGTGTCCCTGTCCGTTTTCCCCTCCTCTTTTTCCTCCCCCTCTTTTTCCTCCTCCTCCTCCTCCTTTCGCCCTCGCTCCTTCTCCTTCTCCTTCTCCTTCTCCTTCTCCTGCGGGTGTTCGTCTCGACCACCGAGTCCGCGCGAGCCTCCCGGCTCTTCGTGTCCGCCGCTCGTCGTTTCAACGTGCTCGGTCATTTCACCGGAAACGTGGTGTGTCTCGCCTCGTCGTTCCCGGTATCGTCCCTCCGTCCTGTTTCACCGGAAACGCGGTGTCGCCACCTGTCGGTCCGTCCGTCCGTCCGTCTGTCCGTCGATCTGTGCTCCGTCCCCCATCCGTCGGGTCTGTCCGTCCATCGGTCGACCCACCCCTGTTCAGCAACTCGTCTCAATTCACCGGAAACACGGTGTCCCCGCACACGGGGTGATCGGTCGTACAGTAGGTGACGATGCCCTCTCCTCATCGGCGGACTCGTCGACGAGCGTCCTCGACGAGCCCGCCGACTGATCCGTACGATCGAGCGCGATCAGAACGGTCGGTGCGGTCGATGCCGCGACTGAGGACGCCGATGCCGCGATTGAGGACGCGATCCGATTTCCACCGGAAACGCGGTGTGCCGGCCGCCAGGATCTCGCCCCGTCGCTCCGTCGCCCGGTCACAGTTCGTCCAGGAGCGAGTCGACCGTCTGCGGATCCGCCGCGTCGAGCGTCTCGAAGCCGTGTTTCACGACGAGCGGGAAGAAGTGTCGGTTCTTCTCGAACTCCTCGTCGAACTCGTATTCGTACGCCACTTTGAGCGTCCCGTAGACGCGATCGAGTTCGCGCTTCTGTGCCTCCGGAAGGTACATGTAGGTGCCGACCCGCTCGGCCTTGACGCTCGATCGCTCGTCGCTCTCACCGCCGCGTCCCTCTTTCTCTACTCCACTGGAGCCTCCCATCCCCCGGTCGTCGGGATCCGCCTCGGTCGACTCAGCTTCGTTTTCCCCTTCGCCTCCGTCCTGCTCTCCGCCTTCGTTTTCCCCTTCACCTCCGTCCTGCTCTTCGCGTTCACTCGCCTCTCCGGGTTCGCTCTCCCCCTCGTCGTCGCTCCCGTCGCTCCCTCGGTCCTCGTCCGGATCGTTCCCTCCGACCCGGTCGTCCGCTCGCTCGGTCCTCTCGTCCGCTCGCTCGGTCCCCTCGTTCGCTCGATCGGACTCGGACGCTTCCTCCGCGCGTTCGACCCGTCGCCGCGCTCGTCCTCGCCGGTTACGGAGTCGATCGGCGCGGCTCTCCCCGTCGCTCATCGCGCCACCTCTACGCCGTCTCCCCCGTCCCGCGTCGACACGTCGAACTGCTCGTCGAGGTCCGCCGCGATCGCGAGGAACTCCGCCGCCATGTCCACCTCCTGCTCGTACTCGAACAGCGAGACCCCGGCGCTGAACGCCCGCTGGAGCGCGACGCGTTTTCTGATCTCCCAGACCGGGATGTCGGGGAACGCGTCGTCGAACCACTCGAGCATCGATCGCGCCTCGTTGGTCGTCTCGACGCGGTTCGCGACGACGCCGCGCTCGTGGACGGTGATGTCGTAGTCCAGTTCGAGCGCCTCTATGTGATCGAACAGCAGTTCGAGGGCGCGCTTGCTCGTCGACTCCGCCAGTGCCGGGATCAGCACGTTCCGCGTCGCATGGAGCGCGTTGTCGGTGAGGTAGCCGAGGTGGGGCGGGCAGTCGACGATCACGTAGTCGTAGTCGTCCTCGACGTGCTCCAGCGCGAGCGCGAGCTGCTCCCCGCCGCGTCGCGAGAGCGTCAACTCCGGCTCGGCGGCGGTCATGTCGATGTTGCTCGGGATGACGTCCATCGCGGGGTGTTCGCGGACGAGGTCGCGAATGTCCTCGCGCGCTTCCGAGTCGGTCAGCACGTCGAACAGGCTCGGCGGCTCGGCGTCGTACGCGTCCCGGAAGCCGAGCCCCTCGCTCGCGTTCCCCTGCGGGTCGAGGTCGACGAACAGCACGTCGCGGCCGCGGGCGTTGAGCGCCCCGGCGACGTTGATCGCGACGGTCGTCTTCCCCACGCCGCCCTTCTGGTTCGACACGGCCAGTCGCGCTGGCATCACCGACCTCCCGGCCGCCCGGCCGTCCGCGACCCCGTTCGCTCTCCTCTCACGGTCATAGTTACCTGTTCGGAGCGCCGATCTTAATGGTACGTCAGACGTGGGTCGGACGGAC